>CAIRTF010000088.1 GCA_903881425.1 uncultured Chitinophagaceae bacterium
CAGTTAAATTGTTGGCTGCATTATCAATTAGTTCAAACGAGGCATCATTAATATTAGCAGGTAATTCACGCAACTTAATACTGAATTTATTTTCTTTAAACTGTTGTTTTACTTCGTTAACAGTACCGTCTAAAATTTTCTTTCCTAAGTTTACCAAAACAATATGATCGCAAATTTCTTCAACCTGTTCCATTCTGTGTGTACTGAAAATAACTGTACTGCCTCGTTGTGCCAATCCGTAAATTTCATCTTTGATCAAATTTGCATTAACAGGATCTAATCCGCTAAAAGGTTCATCCAGTATAATTAATTTAGGTTCGTGCAAAACAGTGATCACGAATTGTAATTTCTGACTCATCCCTTTACTTAAGTCTTCCACTTTTTTATTCCACCAACTTTGCATTTCCAATCGTTTGAACCAGAATTTTATTTTTTCTAATGCTTCTGCTTTACTCAATCCTTTTAATTGCGCCAGGTATAAAGCCTGCTCACCAATTTTCATTTTCTTGTATAGTCCGCGTTCTTCGGGCATGTAACCGATCTTAATAATATCATTGATCGGATCGAATTTTTTTCCGTCTAAAATAATATCACCGCTATCCGGATAAAAGATGCCGGTAATCATACGAAGCAAAGTGGTTTTACCGGCACCATTCGGACCTAATAAACCAAAGATGCTTCCTTTGCCTATATTGAAACTGATATCATCCACTGCTTTTTGAGTGGCAAAATATTTTTTAAGATGATGAAGTTCTAAAATGTTACTCATATTGATGAAGTCGAAGTTAAGTTTGAAACAGCACTACTAAATTTAATGTGTTAAAGAATAACTTTTTGTTAGTTGTTCCGTTCACACAAATATTACTTAGCGGAGGCAAGTTTTGTAATAATATTGCAGTTTACGTAAAAATCTTTCCACATGATCAAAGTTAAAAAATTATTTACTACAAGCTTGTTAATAACAGTTTTGTTGATTATGGTAAGTTGGGGCTTTTTAGTACATAAAACAGCGCATCAGTTGGCTGTGTATGAGTTACCTAAAGAAGTTCAATCTTTTTTTTATAAGAATATGGAATATTTGGTAACTAATGCACCAAGACCCGATATGCGCAGAAATAGCGACCCTACAGAAGCCACCAAACATTTTATTGATCTGGAAGCTTTTGGAGATTCTGCAGCTTGGAAAATGCCTTTGCATTGGAATGATGCCGTTGCTAAATACTCGCAAGATACTTTATTGAAATATGGATATGTGCCTTATCATGTTATTTATATGAAGAATAAATTAACTGAAGCATTCAAAAGCGGAAACAAAGACAGTATTTTGTTTTATGCTGCCGACATTGGACATTATATTGAAGATGCACATGTGCCTTTGCATACTACTACAAATTACGACGGTCAGTTTACCAATCAAAAAGGCATACACGCTCTGTGGGAAAGCAATGTTCCTGAAATAGAGATTAGTAATTATAATTTATACTCTACCCACAAAGCCACTTATTTAAAACAACCTGAATTAGCCATTTGGAATGCAGTACGGCATGCAAATATTTTATTGAAAGATGTAATGGAAAAAGAAATAACTATTTCTAAAAATTTTACAGACAGTACCAAATATAAATTTCAAACACAAAGAGGCAGGCAAGTTAAATATTATACTACAGCATTTATTAAAGCATATGCTGATGCACTTAAAAATACCATTAATGAACAATTATTAAGTTCTGCAAATTTAGTATCAGATTTTTGGTACACTGCTTGGGTAGATGCAGGAAAGCCAGACCTGGCAAGCCTTTCGGGATGGAGCGATGAGGATAAAAATAAATTAGGCAATGAATTAAAATCTTTTAAGAATAATTCTTTGATCAAAGACGAATTATTACTTTACAAGAAAAATGATAGCAAATCTGCAGAATAATATTTATTTTTTATTAAGTGTTGTTGCAATTATTTCAGCAACTTTATCGCCATCCATTGCTGCGCTAACGATGCCACCTGCATAACCTGCGCCTTCACCGCAAGGGTATAAATTTTTTATTTGCGGATGTTGTAAGGTAATAGCATCTCTGGGAATACGAACAGGAGAGGATGTTCTGCTTTCGGTGGCAACTATCACTGCATCATTGGTGTAATAATTTTTCATTTTTTTACCAAATGCTTTAAAGCCCTCTTTCAAAGAAGAAAAAACAAAATCAGGTAAAACATTTTGCAAATTGGAAGAATGAATGCCGGGTAAATAACTGCAATCCGGTAAGGAAGAAGAAATTTTTTGATTGCAGAAATCAACCATTCGTTGAGCAGGTGCAACAAATTTTCCGCCACCTGCATGATATGCTTTTTTTTCAACCATTTGTTGAAACTGCATAAGTAGTAAGGGCGATTTTTGAATTTCGAAATTCGATTTTTGTTTTTTCAAATATTGTATTGCATCTTTTTCATCAACACTAACCACAATTCCGCTATTGGCAAATGGATTATTTCTTTTAGATGGACTCCATCCATTTACCACTAATTCATTCGGCTGTGTTGCAGCAGGTGCAATGATTCCACCGGGACACATACAAAAACTAAACACACCTTTTCCATTCACTTGTTCAACTAAACTATAAGAAGATGGCGGTAAATGTTCATCTCGCAAAGCACAATGATATTGAATAGAATCAATTAATGTTTGTGGATGTTCCACTCTTACACCCAACGCAAAAGGTTTTGCTTCTATTAATATTTTCTTTGCATGCAGCAATTCAAAAATATCTCGAGCTGAATGTCCGGTCGCTACTACCACTGCATCAGCTTTAATAGCATCTTTATCTGCAGTTGTAACGCCTTTTATGGTATCCTCTTCAATAATAAAATCCGTTACTTTTTTTTCAAATAAAAAAATACCACCGTGTTCAATAATGCATTCACGCATCGATGAAATGATATGCGGTAATTTATTAGTGCCGATATGCGGATGTGCTTCGTATAAAATTTTTTCTTCTGCTCCAAACTGAACGAACAAATTTAAAATTCTATCTATGCTGCCACGTTTATTGCTACGTGTATATAATTTTCCATCACTGTAAGTACCTGCACCACCTTCACCAAAACAATAATTACTTTCAGGATTGACGATGCCTTCTTTATTCAATATGGCCAAGTCTCTTCTTCTATCTCGAACATTTTTTCCTCTTTCCAAAATAATAGGTTGAATGCCTTGATGCAATAATTGCAATGCAGCAAATAACCCAGCTGGTCCGGCACCAACAATAATTACTTTTTTATTGGAATGTTGAACTTCTTTGAAAGGAATCTGTTCAATTGCTCTTTGGTGAAATGGTTCGTTGATGAATGTGTGAAGTGTGAGATTGATCCAGATTTGTTGACGACTTCTTGCATCAATGGATTGTTTTACTTTATAGAAACCATTGATTTCTGTTACGCTTTTTCCAATTGATTGAGCCAAATATTCTTTGAGGATAAAATCATTGGATGCCTCATTGGGCTTAATTTTCAGCGTTATATGTTTTTGCATGTTGTTAGGTGTTTATCCTAAAAAACAAATAAGTAAATTTCAGACCGTAAGCTTTTTTTAGAAGGGCAAATCATCTACAGCATCAGGTGGTGGTGCATCTGAAATAAAATCAGGAGCCGGATTTTGTTCGCCTAATTTTACTGCCTCCATTCTCCAGGCATCTAAATTAGTAATATAATTTTCCTTGCCATCTTTTACCCACTTTGTTCCTTTAATATTGAACAATACTTTTACATCATCACCTATATTAAATTTATCCGGCATGGCAGTCTTATCCTGCACACATTGAAATTTTACATAGTTTGTAATAGTTCGTCCGCCAATGTCTTCTGTTTTTTCAATTACAAATTCTCTTGTTTTAAAAGTCTCTGTACGTTGAACGATATTAAATTTCGCTACCAGTTTTCCGGTTATTTCGTAACTCATGATTTTTTATTTCATCGCAAATGTATCGAATCAATATTCAATTTTCGACAATAAAAAAATGTTTTATTCTTTCACAAATAATGTAACTTCCAATTTCATCTCAAAGCCACATGTACCAGAGAAAATCAACATATATATTCTTCTTCTTTTTGATTTTCTTCTTTTCAAAAAATATTGCGCAAGATGTTACTGTTGAGTTTAAAAATTACAAGATTGTTTCACAACTAAAACAAGACAGTAATATTATTCAATGGCTAAGTCCTTATGCCGATAGTATGCATCGAAGCATGAATAAAGTAATTGGATTTTCGGTTTCTACATTAATCAATAAGCAACCGGAAAGTTCTTTGGGGGATTTTATGGCCGATTGTATGAAAGTAATGGCTGAAAAAAAATTCAATCAAAAAATAGATGCGGCTTTTATAAATTTCGGAGGTATTCGATCCTATATTTCAAAAGGCGATATCACTATCGGAAAAGTGTATGAATTAATGCCGTTTGATAATTTGATTGTATTGCAGAAAGTGAAAGGAACGGTATTGAAAAATTTTTTAGATAAGACTGCAGCATCCGGCGGATGGCCTTTATCGGGTATTACCATGCGAATTAACAATAGAAAAGCAACAGATGTTTTTATTAATGAAAAGTCATTGAAAGAAGATGCCGATTATATTATTGCCAATACAGATTATGTAGCTAATGGCGGTGATGATTGTGCCATGCTTAAAAATATTCCCAAACAAAATATCGGTTATTTATTGAGAGATGCTTTGATTGAATATATTTTGATGTTTACGCAACAATCAAAACCCATTGAAGCAAAAATGGATAATAGAATAGTGTATGTCAATTGACAGAAGACATTTTTTGAAACAATCAGCTCTGGCTGGTGGTGCAGTAATTTCATCTTCATTATTGCCACTAAATTTATTTGCCAATGATGAAGAAAAAAATCTGCTGACTATTTTACATACGAACGATGTGCATAGTCATTTAGAATCTTTTCCATTTGATAGTGGTCAGTATGCAGGATTGGGTGGCGTTGCTGCAAGGGCAGCATTAATTAAACAAATAAGAAGTGATAATGAACATGTGTTATTATTAGATGCAGGAGATATTTTTCAGGGCACACCATATTTTAATATATATAAAGGCGAGCCGGATATAAAAGCTATGAGTATGATGGGGTACGAAGCAACTACCATGGGGAATCATGATTTTGATGCCGGACTCGAAAATTTTGCTACCCAACTTCAATTTGCAAAATTTCCGGTCATTATTTGTAATTATGATTTTTCTCACACACCAATGGAAGGAAAATATGTACCTTATAAAATATTTCATAAAGGAAAAATGAAGATCGGAGTGTTAGGTGTGGGTATAGAATTGAAAGGATTAGTGCCGGATGAATTATTTGGAAAAACAATTTATCTCGAGCCGATAGAACATGCTAACAGAACAGCAGCTTATTTACGAAAGCAAGGCTGCGACTTGATTGTATGCCTTTCGCATTTAGGTGATAGATACTTTGATGATAAAGTAAGTGATGAGATTTTAGCGAAAGAATGTTTTGATATTGACCTGATCATTGGCGGGCACACGCATAAATTTTTTGATGCGCCAAGGGTTTATCGAAATAGAAATAATGGCAATACGTTGGTAAATCAAGTGGGTTGGGCGGGTTTGCAGATGGGAAGACTGGACTATTCTTTGGCCCGATCGCAAAAGAAAAGTTTAATAAAAGCCCATACTGTTGTTATAAGGGAAAAAATAAATAAATAAAAAATTTTTTTTTCAACATAAAGTTTACATATTCGCATTCCGTCCGAACTTTTTTAGCAAATGTCAGATTGCTTTAAAAATTAAGATGAGGGAAGCAGAAACAATAATCTAACACCATTATAAATTTTTTTATTTTTTTATGGCCAAAACTGCTGAATCCGTTTGGAACAATTGCTTGAAGATCATCAAAGACATCGTAGAATGGCAACATTTTAAAACATGGTTTGAACCTATCAATCCCGTAGAATTAAAATCGAATGTTTTAATGATTCAGGTACCGAGTCAATTCTTTTATGAATACCTCGAAGAGCATTACGTGAATTTGCTCGCAAAAACATTGAAAAGAGAATTAGGTAAAGATGCAAGATTAGAATACCGTATTATGGTTGATAGCGGTAATGGAAGAAATGGAAGTATGGATGTTCCTGCCAGTGGTATGAAAACATTCAACAACAATGAAATGAATTTTCCTCTGGTAATCGATAATCCTGTAAAGAATCCTTTTGTTATTCCGGGTTTAAAGAAAATGCAGATCGATCCGCAATTAAATTCAACTTATACATTTGATTCCTTTATTGAAGGCGATTGTAATCGTGTAGCCCGCAGAGCAGGAAAGACAGTTGCTGAAAAACCTGGCGCCAATTCATTCAACCCATTGGTAATTTATGGTGGTGTTGGATTAGGTAAAACGCATCTGGCGCAGGCCATTGGTAATGATGTAAAACGTTTGCATCCGCATAAAGTAGTATTATATGTGAGCAGCGAAAAATTCATAAATCAATTTCAAGATCATGGCCGTAATAATGCCATTAATGATTTTATTCATTTCTATCAATTAATAGATGTATTAATTATTGATGATGTACAATTTTTTGCTAGAGCAGAAAAAAGTCAGGATGCATTCTTTGCTATTTTTAATCATTTACATCAAAGCGGAAAACAATTGGTATTAACTTCTGATAAATCTCCAAAAGATTTAGATGGTATGCAGGAAAGATTGTTGAGCCGTTTTCGTTGGGGCTTAAGTGCTGATTTGCAATTACCGGATTATGAAACCAGAATTGAGATATTGGAAAGAAAAATGAAGAACGATGGTTTAGATATGAGCAAAGAAGTTGTGAAATATGTAGCTTATAATATTAGTACCAATGTTCGCGAATTAGAAGGTGCATTGATTTCTTTGTTGGCACAATCATCTTTGAATAAAAAAGATATTGATCTGGAATTAGCGAAGAAAGTATTGAGAAACTTTGTTAAAACCAGCAGTAAAGAAATTACTATTGATGCCATTCAAAAAATGGTGTGCGAATATTTTGCGGTTCCATACGAAAAATTATTACATAAAACACGTAAACGTGAAATAGTACAAGCTCGTCAGATAACGATGTATTTGGCAAAAGCATTTACTAAGAATTCTTTAAAAACTATTGGTGAACATTTTGGTGGCAGAGATCATACCACTGTGATTCATTCATGTCAAACGGTGAAAGATTTGATGGATACTGATTCTATTTTCCGTGAAAATGTGATGGAACTTACACAGAAAGTGCAGTTGGCCGCCATGTAATTATTTTTTAATATTTTCTTTATTTATCGATCTAAATACTGATTATAAAAAAATCAGTATTTAGATTTTTCTTTTTTTAGGATTTTACATAGCGTCTCCCTATTTTTGCAGCCCTCTTAATAAAGAGGTGTCCTCAAAAAAAAGGTGAGGTGGGTGAGTGGCTAAAACC
Organism: uncultured Chitinophagaceae bacterium; assembly: GCA_903881425.1. Lineage (GTDB taxonomy): Bacteria > Bacteroidota > Bacteroidia > Chitinophagales > Chitinophagaceae > CAILAF01. The sequence goes on from CAIRTF010000088.1 coordinate 7,465, forward strand.
AGTAGTTTGCTAAACTGCCGTACGGGTCAAACTGTACCGAGGGTTCGAATCCCTCCCTCACCGCAGGTTTTAAAACCTGCAAAAATTTTTAAAGGCACGGGAGGTAGTTCAGCCCGGTAGAATACTTGGTTTGGGACCAAGGGGTCGCAGGTTCGAATCCTGTCCTCCCGACACTACTACCAAAAAGGCAATCTTGCAAAAGATTGCCTTTTTTAGTTTTTTCTAAAACGCTTTGCTTTAAAGCGATTTCAGCGATGAGGCTATTGGCTCTATTGGTTAGAACTACTTTATTTTCCTTATCATAACACATGCCTTCAGGAAATACAAGGTATTGTAACTTCTGTTTCTCATTATATGCAGATGAAACCCATAACTGGTAGAGATTTTTACTGATTGATAAACCTTTTTCTACTGCTTGATTAAGGTTAGAACTCAAGTTCTGATTTTGATTAGTTTCTTGTTGAAGTTGAAAGACCTATAAGTGGAAAAAAGCTAATTGGTAATTATGTTAAAAACAACTGGCCTGCTATATTATTGGTTGCGTTTGTAACGGGATTTACATCAGCATTAGCGACCTATATAATCATGAAGAAAAACGAAAATGAATTGATCGAAGAATTTAATGCTCAGAACCCAAAGTAATAATCTTTTTAAATTTTAATTTTCGTTTTTCACGAATTATTTCAATACAAATTGATACGTATAAATACATATCAATGAATATGACTTAGAAATCAAAATAAATCAAAAGATATTATTGTATATAGATAGATATTAAATTGTTTTAAGTTCAATTGTAAACCTACGACCCGATACTTTTGTTAAATGAAGGGGTAGCCTAAAAATAAAACCAACGAAAACCTTTTCGTAGCTTTTTTTGATTTACAGTTAAAGTAAGTGGAATTTTATAGAATAATTATTGCCACATGAAAAAGGTTTACGTACTTACTATTGCAGTATTAATATTTACTGTTTCTCATTCTCAAACAACTTTATATTCCAACAACTTTACAGGAGCATCCGGTACTACAGATGCAACTACGCAAACTTTAGCTACGCCTTATGGAACAGGGACTTCAGCTAGCAGTACCATTATTGCAACCAATGGAACTACTACAGGTTCATTTACAGGTAATCCCAATGCTAACTGGTCTATTACCAGTCTGTCATCCACTGTTGGTTCTCAATCAGTATCGGCACCTACTTCTGGTAGTTATACCGATGCTTCGGGAGGGGCTTATGCAGTTTTCTCCGGTTCAAATTATACAGCCTCTCAATATGGAGGCATCATTATTGGGCCTATTAATACAACCGGGTATCAAAATGTTACTTTAAATTTTGGTTTTGCGTATAGCTTGCAAGCTGCAAATGTAAGGGCTGCAGCAACGGGCTTTAGTTATGGAAGTTTAGCAGCTTGGACAAATTCTGTTGCGCCATCTTCCTCTAGTTTAACATCACCTCGCCTTATTCCCACCACTAATACTCAGTCTGGATATTCTTATACAACTTACAGTTTTACTCCCACTTCAGGAAGTGTAACTTGGCAATATGTATCTATTACTTTGCCGGCAAGTGCAAGTAATATCTCAAGCTTATATATTACTTTGGGTATGTCTACCAGTAGTTCAGTTTCGGGAAATCTCATATTGGCTTTTGATGATTTAAAGGTAACCGGGACGCTCATTCCTACGCGTACTTATAGTGGATTATTATACAAATCAGTACAAAATGGAAATTGGAATAATACAGCTACCTGGAATACTGCTGCAAATATTGCAGGACCATGGGCTGCTGCTGCTAAAGCCCCCGATTATCAGGATAGTACGATTACTATTTCTACAGGCACAACAGTACAGGATACATCCGTTGCCACTAACATTCAGGCAAACCAGATTATTGTAAACGGGACATTACAATTGGGTAATGGAACAAATGACGGAATGCTAACGTTAGGTGATGATCAGACAGGTGATGAATTAACAATTACGAATGGTGGGGTGCTACAAATTACAAATGTTACACAAACATCGCCCTTTAATTTTAATACGGGAACTACTTTGCATGTTAACTCAGGTGGTAAAATATTAATTGGAGATGGAAGTAGTACTATTTATCAGGTATGTACTTCAGTGGCACAAACATCGGTGGATAATGGATTTGTAATATTTGATGATAATTCAATATGGGAACATAATACACCCAATAAGCCCGCTTCTGATGGCAATTATTTTGGAACTTCTTCTACTACTATTCCTATTTTAAGAATTTTACAAACACCCAATGGTAATCTTGGAAATGCAAATACATACAAAATTAATGGCTCATTAGTTCTTGGTTCGGGTGTTACATTAACTTATACCGGAGCTGGTAGTAAAACGTTTGTTTCAGGAATTTCAGGTGCCGGAACTATTACCTCATTGTCAAGCAGTCCTTCTGGCTCCTTTAAAACAGGCACTACATCAACAATTATTTCAAGCGGTGTTACAATTCAAATGAATAATACTTCAACCTATTTGTCCGTACTTTCAACTGATTTTACCAATAATGGAAATATTGTAGGAGCAAGAACATCTTTTGACGCGGGAAGCCAAAACATTCATGGAAGTGGTACATATGATTCGTTAACTATTAACAATTTAGGAGGGTTAACGATTGATGCTAATGGCGGGAATACAATAAAAATAAATAAAGTGCTAACACTTAAAGCTGGTATTTTAACCACAAACGGAAATTTATCTTTGCTAACATCATCTTCCGGTTCTGCAACAGTTGCAACAATTGATGGAGCTATTAATACAGGATCTATCACCGGCAATGTAACCGTACAACGTTATATTAATAATAGTGCTGCATGGCGAATGATTGGTTTTCCATTATCAAGTTCAACAACAATTAGTGCAAGTGCATTGTCAA
>CAIRTF010000089.1 GCA_903881425.1 uncultured Chitinophagaceae bacterium
CAAAAATCATTATGAAAAAGATCGCTCTTCTATTGATGTCAGCATTTGTATTAAATGCTTCAATGGCACAAAAAATGGAAAAAACAGTTGAAGTAGGTGGTGCGCCTATGTATCCTTCAAAAAACATTGTTGAAAATGCAGTGAATTCTAAAGATCACACCACATTGGTAGCTGCAGTAAAAGCTGCAGGATTGGTAGAAACCTTGCAAAGCGCAGGCCCGTTCACTGTATTTGCTCCAACCAACGAAGCTTTCAACAAATTACCTGCAGGTTCAGTTGAAACTTTAGTAAAGCCGGAAAACAAAGCCACTTTAACTAAAATATTGACTTACCATGTAATTGCCGGAAACTTTGATGCAAAAGCTATTGCTGCAAAAATTAAAGAAGGAAATGGAACTGCCGAATTTAAAACAGTTTCAGGCGGAACTTTAAAAGCAACAATGAAAGGCGGTAAATTACAATTGTGGGATGAAAAAGGCGGATATGCCACTGTAACAATTAAAAATGTGTATCAAAGTAATGGAGTTATTCATGTGATTGATACTGTGGTAATGCCCAAGTAATTACAAAAATCCAATATTAAAAATGAAATGATCGATGTAAGGTTTGCATCGGTCATTTCGTTGTTGTATATTGTAGTAATATCAAATAAAGCTTATGCCTAAAAAAATAATTTATAAACACCCTTTAGCCATACGATGGATGCACTGGATTAATTTTCCGGTATTGACTATTATGATCTGGAGTGGCATGCTCATTTATTGGGCAAATGATGTGTATGAATTGAAAATATTTGGTCATTCTATTATTAAATTTTTCCCAGAGGGTTTTTATAAATTCTTTCACATCCCACATCGTCTGGCAGAAGGCATGGCATTTCATTTTGCTTTTATGTGGATATTTTTTATTAATGGATTATTTTATGTTTTATACACCGGGTTAAGTGGCGAATGGAAATATTTATTGCCCCAAAAGAACTCATTTAAAGAAAGTTGGTATGTCATGTTATATGATTTTGGGTTAAGAAAACAAGCGCCCCCTCAAGAAAAATATAATGCAGCACAACGTGTTGCTTATTCGATGATTATTGTAATGGGATTGGGAAGTATTCTTACAGGCTTGGCTATTTATAAACCATTTAGATTTAATTGGATCACTGTTTTATGTGGCGGATATGAATTTGCAAGAATTCTTCATTTTGTTTTAACCATTGGGTACGTATTATTTTTTCTCATACATATTTTTCAAGTGATCAAAACAGGATGGAATAATTTTAGAGCAATGATTGCCGGTTTTGAGATCATCAAAGAAAAAGATTCAGCTTCCGAAAAATTAAATGAAAAATAAAATTCATCATAATGAAAGAAATTATTGTCAATGATCAATCTGCAAAAAAATATGCGCGTAAAAGTTTTATTGCTTTTATTATTTTTTTTGTAATGATAGCATTTGCTTTTGCAGGATGGAAATGGCTGAATAATCAACCGAAAGATGGGGCATTTGGAACTGGTGTTCAAACACCTTTACGAAAAGTGTTGAATGCGAATGAAAAAATTTTCAGTGCAGGATTTGATACCGGTAAACGAATTAAAGAATATCCTGTATCAATGGCTGCATCCAGAGTAAAAGTAAATGGTGATGTAGGCATGAGTGAAGATTTTTTTGATGCTGCAAAATGGAAACTACAAGTGGTGAAATCAACCGGCGATACTTTATTTATTAGTCTGGATGACATAAAAAAACTCCCTAAAACCAATGTGGTATTCAATTTCAAGTGTATTGAGGGATGGAATCAAATAACATCATGGTCCGGTGTTCGTTTCAGTGATTTTGTAGAACATTATGGATTAAGTAAAGAAACACAAATGAAATATGTGGGGATGAAAACACCGGATGAAGAATATTATGTTGGTATTGATATGCCAAGTGTTTTGCAACATCAAACCATTTTGTGTTACGAAATGAATGATAAACCCTTACCCATGAATCAGGGCTATCCTTTGCGATTAATTATTCCGGTAAAATACGGAGTGAAGCATATTAAACGTATTGGAACCATTTTCTTTGATAATAATAAACCGGCAGATTATTGGGCCGAACGTGGCTATGATTATTATACCGGTCATTAATGAATGGCAGTAATATTTATTTTTTGAATCCCGTTCAAATGAAGCTCTATATGTTTATTATGTGCTTTATTACTGAATTCACTGATGATCTCTAAAATATCATAATCAATAAAATGACTTTCAGTTCCATCAATATGCAATACAGAATATTCCGGAATTTTATC
>CAIRTF010000090.1 GCA_903881425.1 uncultured Chitinophagaceae bacterium
GAGAACATTTATCCAGATTCAGTAAATTATTTATATACTAACGGATCATTTCATAATTATAATTGGCATCCCAACATTCAATTGCGAAGTGAATATGAATTCAATAAGCAGAATATTATCAACTTTGTTTATCAGGGAAATACCAATTACTATGATAACAATAGTTACACTTTATATACCAATTTAGACAGTTTAAAAAATCCATGGAAAGCAAGTAATCGAAGTAATCATTATAATGGAAGTGGCTACAATCATGGTTTTAGCGCCTCTTATCAATGGAAAGGAAATAATCCGGTAGAGAAATTGCAAGTGCAAACGGGATATAACATCGGTAAGAATGATAACCTGCGTGATTTTTATCAATCATTCCTATTGGCTAATTTTTCGCCAAGCGGAATAGATTCAACGCAAAATCAATTCACTGATAATTATTCAACTTCTTATTATGCACGTGTCAATTATAATAAACCGCTAAATGACACAGGTACGAATGTTTTTACAACAGGCACTGCATTGTATAGAAATAATTATCACAATATTTTAAACACGAACTTTCTTAATACAATTAATAATACTTATGTGTTGAATAATTTATTAAGTAATGATTTTTATTTTCATCAAAGCATATTTGTTATTCGGGCAGGCGTTATTTTGACTTTACCGTTTAGTTGGAAGATGATTCCAAATCTGCAAGGTGAGTACACTTACACTAATTTTGAATTTGTAAAAGGCAATGCTTCAAACGTTAATAATGGTTATTGGACGATTTTGCCAAGCATTACTTTCAGGAAAGAATTTAGTAAATCATTTAATATGGCTTGGGTTTATCGAGAATCTATCCGCAGGCCCGGAATGGGAGAACTCAATCCCAGCATAGATTACAGCGATCCATACAATATCCGTTTTGGCAATGCATATTTGTCTCCTTCATTAACAGATAATTATGATTTCAATATCAACTATGTACAAAGTAAGTTCAACATCAATGGCTCATTTGGATATAATAAAATGAAAAATGTATTCAATGTAATTCGCACATTGATTGATTCAGGTAAAACTCAAACTACTTATCAAAATATATCTGACCAGAATGAGTATCAGGCAAGTTTTGCAAGTGGTATTACATTAAGCAAGCAATGGCGTGTAAATATGAATGCAGGATATAATTATTATCAATACAGCGACAAACAAAAAGTTTTATATAAATATCAAGATGGCGGCTCTTTGTATTCTTCATTCAGTTTCACCTTTTCTCCTGATGCATTTACTATTATTGAAGGGAATACACGTTATAGCAAATATGCAAACCCGCAGGGAACCAGCAGAAGCAGTGTATCTATGGCATTTGGAGTGCAAAGAAAATTCTTCAATAAAAAAATGGTTGTGGCACTGAATGCTGTTGATCCTTTTGGGTTATTAAAATACAGCAGCTTTACGTATGCGCCTAACTTTTATATAGAAAGTTACAGCGAAAGCAATACAAAAAATTTCAGACTCACGATCAGTTATCAATTGAGTAAAGTAAGAGTAAAAAGTAATTTAACTGATAAGCAAAAATCTGATGCCATAGAAAACACACAGAATAAAAAAGGTTAATTATACAGTAGTTTTTATCTTACTCATCAACCAACTTTCTTTTACTGGGATTAAC
>CAIRTF010000091.1 GCA_903881425.1 uncultured Chitinophagaceae bacterium
AACTTTGCGGTTAAAACATATTTAACGCAAAGGATGCAGAGAATAAGAAGAGAAGGCGCAAAGAAATAGATTTATGTTGGTTGTCATGCTGAGGCTCTCGAAGCATGAAGAAGTAAAGGTGAAAATAATAAATACCATTAGTCTCTTTGCGGCTCTCACTGATTTCTACCTTTGCGAACTTTGCGGTTAAAACATTTAAAACATATTTAACGCAAAGGATGCAGAGAATAAGAAGAGAAGGCGCAAAGAATATTATGCAAACTTCAACGAATTACCCGAAGGAATAAACTGTGCTTTAATATCGGGGAATTTTTCTTTCAACCAATCAACTAAAAAAACAGCACAAGATTCTTCACTGGCAATATGCCCTAATACCATTAAAGCAGTATGATCGCCTTTGCTTCTGGCATCACGAATATATTCTGCCGTTTCCCATTCACTCATTTCTCCGCATATCAACACATCCGGTTTAAAATAATCGAGTCCGCTGATATGTGTATTTCTGCCAACAGCTCCGGGATACATTAATAGTCTGACACAATCTTGTTGTAAGTCGCCGATATATCTTAGTTGGTCAATACCCAATTTATTTTTACAATGTTTAATCAAGTCTTTTAAATGAGTGGAAGGAATGGTAATTAAATTCGGCACTTTCTTATCGGCATATTTTGTCCAATTTAATTTTGCTAAAGTTTGCATGGTAACCGGATCAGGAATCATACGATGAATATAATCGTGACAACGCCAAACGGTTATATTGTTTTCTTTCAACAGATTGGCTTTGTATTGATATACCGGATCATTCTTTAACCAATCAACTGCATCTTCATGATTATAAAAAGTAGGTTCATGTGCCATAATAAAATTAGCACCGGCTGCAATGGTTTTCCTGATTACATCCACTGTTGCAAACATAGAAGTAACAATACCTTTCACTTCCATATCCATACTACCCGACTTTAAAGTATCCACGGTTTGTTTCAACACACCGGCAGGCACTTCTTTTATAAAACGATTAATGATTTGTGCAACGGTTACTGTTTCATTTAAAGAAATAAAGGGCGTTGCTTTACCAATAAGCGGAGATAAAAATATTTGTCCGCCTGCAACTGCACTTAGTGTACTGATGAATTTTCTTCTGCTGTTATTCATGATCGTTAGATTGAGTTTTAAAGTTAAGGTAATTGAAGATGTCATGCTGAGGTACTCGAAGCATGATGAAGTAGAAGTGAAAATAATAAATACCATTAGTCTCTTTGCGGCTCTCACTAATTTCTACCTTTGCAAACTTTGCGGTTAAAACATATTTAACGCAAAGGATGCAGAGAATAAGAATAAAAGGCGCAAAGAAATAGATTTATGTTATAATGCCTGCAAATGAATGTTTACAGTATGTCAAAAGATTATTGAACAGATACCCGTTAAAAAAGACGACCTTCGGAACTCACCAAAACGTTTAGTACCTATGGCCAAGTCTCAGGAAACCTTTAGTAAGAAGGAAAAAGAAAAGAAAAGAATGATGGAGAAGAGAGAGAAAAGAGAGAAAATGGAAGAAAGAAAAGCCAACGCAAAAAAGGGAAAATCATTAGAAGAAATGATGGCTTATATTGATGAGAATGGGAATATCACATCTACACCGCCTGATCCTAAAAAGAAAAAAGTATTTAACCAGGAAGATATGCAGATCAGTGTTCCTAAATATGTGGCACCATTACCGGGAGAGCTCATCAGAAACGGCGTAGTTACTTTCTTTAACGATGAAAAAGGTTTCGGATTTATTAAAGACTTGCAATCGCAGGAGAGTGTGTTTGTTCATATCAAACAATTATCATTTCAAATAAAAGAGAACGATAAAGTAACATTTGAAGTAGAGATGGGACCAAAGGGACCCAGTGCTACCAGTGTAAAAAAAGTAGTAGGTTAGGTTATGGCGCAGGAGAACAACAGAATAGATATGGTGAATGAGGTATTGGAGTTGTGTATTTTGGCTTATCCTGTTTCACCGTTCATCATCAGTTTATATAAACAATATCAACAACGCGGAAGCTTAAGTAAAAAACAATTGGAAGGCTTGTATGGTAAGGCTTCCAGCATTAAAGACATTCACACCGGTAAATTAGCCACATTAGAGGCTCTAATAAAACGTATGCCCAACAGATTTAAGTCAGAATTACCCTCCGCTGCACCTTTGTTTGAAAAAGATAAAGCCGCCGGTGAAATGATTGATGCTATTTTAGAAAAATATCCGCAACATAAAAGAGTGGTATTTCTGAAAGCTAAGTACGATAACAACGAGATATTAACGCCCAATGATGTTTCGGAATTAAAGCGCTTCATGCAAGTAATTGAAAAGAAGATCGGTTACAGGAGATAATTATTAGTGGTTAGTCTTTAGTGTTGAGTACAAGAAAATCTTTTGCTTTATTGGATGAATGCCTTACACTAAAACCCGGACTACAGCATCCTGACAGATACCTCAAAGTCCTTACCTTTGCCGCCAATTTATGAAGTACGAAAAAGAGATCAGCAGAAGGCGAACATTTGCTATTATTTCCCATCCGGATGCAGGTAAAACCACATTGACCGAAAAGTTATTGTTATTTGGTGGTGCCATTCAAACAGCAGGCGCAGTAAAAAGTAATAAGATCAAGAAACATGCTACCAGCGATTTCATGGAAATTGAAAGACAGCGTGGTATTTCTGTTGCTACCAGTGTAATGACATTCGAATACAAAGATTGTCTCATTAACTTATTGGATACACCGGGTCACAAAGACTTTGCAGAAGACACTTACAGAACATTAACCGCCGTGGATAGTGTTATCCTGGTGATAGATAGTGTGAATGGAGTAGAAGCACAAACACGCAGATTAATGGAAGTATGCCGTATGCGAGATACTCCCGTAATTGTGTTTGTGAATAAAATGGACAGAGATGGTAAGAACCGATTTGATCTGTTAGAAGAAATAGAAAAAGAACTGAAGTTATCCTTACATCCGATGACCTGGCCTATTAATAGTGGTAAAGATTTTAAAGGCGTATATGATTTGCATGAAAAGAGTTTGGTTCTGTTTACTGCCAATACTAAAGCAGATGATGAAGATGTATTAACCATTGAAAATTTGAATGATCAATTATTAGATAATAAAATTGGTGCAACAGATGCACAACATTTACGCGATGATGTGGAATTGATTGAAGGAGTGCATGGCGAATTGCATTTGGACGAATATTTACAGGGAAAAGTAGCGCCTGTATTTTTTGGCAGTGCCGTGAATAATTTCGGTGTGCGTGAAATGCTGAATACTTTTATTCGCATTGCACCAACACCCCGAAGCAGAGAAACATCGGCAAGAGTGATTGAAGTAGGAGAAGATAAATTCAGCGGATTTATTTTTAAGATTCATGCCAACTTAGATCCCAAGCATAGAGATAGAATTGGTTTTATGCGTGTATGCAGCGGTAGGTTTGAAAGAAATAAATATTATCATCATGTGCGATTGGATAAAGACATTCGCTTCAGCAATCCTTATTCTTTTTTAGCGAGAAGTAAAGATGTAATTGAAGATGCTTATCCCGGTGATGTAGTGGGTTTATTTGATACGGGTAATTTTAAAATAGGAGATACTTTAACAGAAGGAGAGGATTTTTATTTTACAGGAATACCTTCTTTTTCGCCAGAAATTTTTAAAGAATTGGTGAATAAAGACCCAATGAAAACCAA
>CAIRTF010000092.1 GCA_903881425.1 uncultured Chitinophagaceae bacterium
ATAGCAACCGGGGTTTGTGAAGATACTACTGCTGCCGGTGCTTGCTTTCCGCAAGATGCAAATGTTAAACATAGGGACAATACTGCTAAAACTGTGATTATTCTCTTCATAATGTTTACTCCTCTTTGTTATGTAATTTGGTCTTACATAGTATAACAGATATGAAATAAATGTCAACATCAAATATACAATAATGGAATAATAATGTAAATAATTAAAGCAACATAGTGATTGGCTAGCTGCGATGAAATTGTTTTGGATGAAAGAGAAAATAACAACAATGCACAAACAGAATAAAAACCTGCACCTTTCAATAATAATTTTCTTTTTTCGCTGATATCAATTACATGACCTGCATATAACGCCAATGAAACAGCAGGAATTACTTCCGATAAACCAATGATGCCAATGGCAAATGGCGCATTGGTTAATTCATAGATCCACCAACCAACCAATGTGCCCATCATACGCAAACCCATGATGAATAAAAATCTTCCGAACATTAAATTCCTGAATTCATTGATTCTAACTGCTGCAAAAGCATCGTGACGTTGCGAGTCGGGATTCATACGCACTTTATTATTTATGGCAAAGTAAAGTAATGTTGTCCGCTATCATAATCTTTTTCTAAGGCATCCAATATCACTTCTACATGTTTTTCGTTACCTAAAAAATCTGCATTGCTGGCATCAACAAAAATAGTTTTGATATTGTGTTGTTTAATATAACTGGTATATGTTTCCTGAATGTTAAACAAATACTCATCGGGAATATTTTGTTCGTATTCGCGATTTCTTTTTTTGATATTGCTTTGCAATGTGTGAACAGGTGCATGCAGATAAATAAGAATATCCGGGAATACCAATTGCTGATGAATGATCTCAAATAATTTCTGATACAAACGAAATTCTTCTTCAGGCAAATTCACTTTAGCAAACAACAAACATTTAGTGAATAAATAATCTGAAACAGTTACACTTTGAAAAAGATCTTTGGTGTGTACCATTTCTTTTAATTGTTTATATCGTTCCGCCATAAAAAATAATTCTAACGGAAAAGCATATTGATCTGGATTCTCGTAAAACTTAGGCAGGAAAGGATTGTCGGCAAATTCTTCCAAAATCATTCTTGCATTCAAACGTTTTGCCAATAAATGTGTAAGTGTTGTTTTACCTGCACCGATGTTTCCCTCCACTGTAATAAAATGATGTTTCATTGTTGCTGCCAAAATTAAAAGGCATCGTCAAGCATTGGCAGATTTTTTTTGCACATCTAATACATCTGTACAATTGAGCAGGAGTTGGTGAATTGATTTTTTTTCAACAGGATGAATCAAATCTCCAGCCACTTCATCCAATGGAATCAATGCGAATTTCCTCTGTGTTAATGCGGGGTGCGGAACGGATAATGTATTGGTATGAATGATCTGATCATCGATTAATAAAATATCTATATCAATAGTTCTTGGCCCTAACTTGATATTTCTAACTCTACCCATCTTCTCTTCGATGGATAACAATTGTTGCAATAATTCTTCCGGCGCATACATTGTTTCAAGCACTAAAACCTGGTTTAAAAAATTGGGTTGCTCGGTTATTCCCCATGCTGCAGTTTCGTAAATCGAAGATTGTGCAACGATATTGCCACACTTTATTTCTATTTGTTTTTTTGCTTCACTCAAATAAAAAAAACGATCGCCTAAGTTTCCCCCTATTAATAAATATGCCGTGTTCATTTGTTTAATTAGTTCGCAAACCTAATCATTTATCAAACGCCCCATTCCCAAATACCGAATTGAATTTTCTTATCAATCATGTGATTATTTTGTTTGAGCGATAATAAAATTTGCCCGCGGTGATGCGCTTCATGCGAAAGCAAATAACCCAAAAATGCAGTAGCATGAGGTTTAAAGCCTTTTATTTTTCCGGTGACTTCGCCCATATCTAATAATGTATTCATTGCTTTTGCAGATTGTTCTAAACCTTTAATCAGTTTCTTTTTATTCACTGCATCTTCCTTTTCTATTTTATCTAATCCATCCAATAATTCAGATGCAGCAGCTTTTAACCACATTATGCGAACATTATGTATATGGGCAAATTGTTCGCCAACATTTCGCCCTTTACTGGCAGAAATATCTTTTAAATGCTCATCTGTTATGGCTTCCAGCAGATACAGATTGATTCGATGATTGATAGAAAATGTTTCAGAAAGCTGTTTTGTTGTTGCCATAATCGATGTTTTTTGAAAGTGAAAAAATAATCAAATAGATTTGTTGCTACAACAGAATTTTTATGAGTGAGAATTATAGTCAGTTGAAAGCAATGCTTGCTATTAGTAAGGCAAGTTTAAAATCAACTTTCAAAAGTCCGCAGGCAACTTTTTTTAGTCTGTTTTTTCCCATTGTATTAATTGCCATTTTTGGTGCGATAGGTGGCAACAGTTCTGCATCGGTGGATATTGCTTTTTCGAAAGATTGCGATACTACTAATGTTATTTATCAACAAATGAATAAAATTCCTATTTATAAAATAGTGAAAGGTACTGCAGCAGAAATAGATGATAAATTAAAGAAAGGAAGAATTACAGCAGTGGTTGATATTAAAAAAACAATTGGCGATTCAGCACATCAATATAATTTGCATTTGATCAGTTCTTCTGCCAGCCAGCGTGAATTTCCTTTACTGCAATCTATCATACGCGATTTAATTAGAAATGTAGATGAACAATTTTACGGTAAGAAACAATCTTATGCAACCATTACCAAAGAAGAAGTGCCCGGAAGAGAATATAAATTGATCGATTTCTTTTTACCCGGCATGATTGGTTTCTCTTTAATTGGTGCATCTGTTTTTGGAGTAGCTTTTCTATTTTATTCTTTGCGAGATACATTGGTGTTGAAACGCATGTATTCATCGCCAATCAAAAAAGGATATATTGTGTTAGGCGAAAGTTTATCACGTGTTATCTTTCAATTATGTACAGTAGTGGTATTGGTGTTGTTTGGAAAATATTTTTACCATTTTACTTTAGCCAATGGATGGATCACTTTCATCAATATGATGATCATTAGTTTTTTTGCTTTGTTAGTGTTTATGGGATTTGGTTTTTTTGTCAGCGGCATAGCAAAAAATCAAAGTGTAATTCCTATTTATGCCAACTTGTTTATGTTTCCGCAATATTTTTTGTCCGGAACATTTTTCCCCAGAAGTGCTCTGCCGCAAGGGTTACAGCCGTTCATCAAATTCTTGCCATTAACGGCATTGAATGATGCGATGCGTAATGTGGCATTTGAAGGTGCAGGCATATTAGATTGCTGGAAAGAATTGGGCATATTAGCAGTTTGGGGAATTTTAGTGTACGCATTGGTTACTAAAACTTTCAGATGGGAATGATTTCAAGAATGATCAAATTTGCTGCTATTAGTATCATTGCTCTGTTTATCATAACAACAATGATCTCTTTTTTATTTCCTTCAAAAGTGATTGTTTCGCGTGCTATAAATATCAATGCAAAGCCTGATTCAATTATTGTGTTGATAAAAGACATGCATGCATGGAAACAATGGATTGAAGGAATGGATGATCCAAGCGTGCATATTTTTTCTTCAACAGAATCGGAGATGGGTGCAACAAAAGTGGTGATTGATTCTATTTCGCCGAATACTGTTCGCTCTTTATGGCAAAACAAAAAAGGGAAATGGATGATATCGACCATTCATTTATATAGCGATTCTGCAAAGCCTGTAACTGTTGTACAGTGGGCATTTGAGCAAAATATAAAGTGGTACCCCTGGGAAAAATTCGGCTCTTTTATGAATGATAAAATATTAGGCCCCATGATGGAAAAGAATTTAGATCATCTTAGAAAATTAGCAGAAAAAAATTAGTAGCCTTTTAATTTTTTATTTTCTTCTGTCTGTGTTCTGATCATCACACCATAATTCCATTTTTTTGACAACGCATTTACTGCCATAGCAATTCTTTTACTTTTTGTTTCAATGGTTTTGGCACTCTCTATCCATTTACTAAAATAGTTTTGATGACTTTTAGGAAGTGAATTAAAAAAATGTATAGCTTCCGGTTCATCATTCAAACATTCCATGAACTCTTTGTTGAGCTGATACCCTTTCTTATCTTCTTCTAACTGTACTTTTAATAAATCACCTTTTCTTTTTTTTATTTTTTTTCTCAGTTCAGCATTCAATGCAATAATAAAATCACCTTCACCCATTGGTATCATAGCCAATCCTGCAAAGGAATGATCATCAAATTTCCCTTTTACGCGAAAACTTTTTTTATTATTGAGTTTTATCTTTTCAGCAATAATTGATTTGACTAAGATGTAAGTCCAGCCCGTTTTTTCACCTTGTGAACCGAATTGTAATATGGTTGTTGAAAAGCTGACCATTTTTTATTGTTGAATGAATTTTATATTTCGTTGAATACCTTTCCACTTGCTTCTTTTCAAGGGTGAATGTTGAAATATTTCTTTAAAAGATGCTTCAGTTAATTCTTCCCATTGACTGCTCGACAAATTTAAAATTTCAGGTATTGGCTCAAAATTAATTTCCTGATGTGGCTTGCTGAAACGATTCCACGGACAAACATCCTGACAAACATCACAACCAAACATCCAGTTATCGAATTTTCCATTCATCGAATCCGGTATCAATGCATCTTTTAATTCAATGGTAAAATAAGAAATGCATTGACTGCCATTAATCACTTTGTTTGGAAGAATGGCATCGGTTGGGCAACTATCAATACACTTAGTACAAGAACCGCAATAATCTTTTACAAAAGGATTATCGTATTCCAATTCAATATCAACAATCAATGTTGCAATAAAATAAAATGAACCACTTTGTTTATTAATTAAGTTTCCGTTTTTACCCATCCAACCTAATCCGCTTTTAACTGCCCATGCTCTTTCTAAAATAGGAGCCGAATCAACAAAGCCTCTGCCAGTAATATCACCAATTTCTTGTTTAACCAAAACAATTAGTTCATTCAATTTTTCTTTGATTACTTCATGATAATCTTTTCCATAAGCATACTTAGAAATTTTAGGTGCATTATTTTTTTGTTGTGATGAAGGATAATAATTCTTCATCAAAGTAATTACGCTTTTGGCGCCGGGAACTAGTTTGCATGGATCGATGCGTAAATCGAAATGATTCTCCATGTATTGCATATTGCCCTGAAAGCCTTGTTGCAGCCAACTTTCCAGGCGTTTGGCATCTTCATCTAATTTTTCGGCCTTGGCAATGCCGCAATAATCAAAGCCTAAAATCTTAGCTTTTTCTTTTATTAAAACTGTATTTTTTTCTTTCATCAAGCAGATAATAGTAATGCCAATTTAGTTTATTTGATGAGGAAAAATAATTAAGGATTATGCGATAACTGCGGTTTCTTTCTTCTTTTCACGGTTTTGTGCGAATAGTCTGATGAAAGAACTGTAACGTTACCATCAACTTCTAATATCACTAAATCTGCCTCAGCAATGCCGGTTACACCATGTTCTCTTACCGCCATTTCCACTTCTTCTAAAGTCATCATTGAATCTTTTAAACCTTGTTCTAATATTTTACCTCCAACAACAATCACAATTTTTTCACCCTGAATAATCTTATTGAATTTTTTAGAGCCTCTTAAAAAATATTTAAAAATAGTATTACAAATGAATAATCCCAATGCAGCGGCGATACCACCCGAAACGGTTGTATCGTTACCCACCATTGCATTCTGTACACTATTGCTGATTAATAAAATAAACACCAGATCAATAACAGAAAGCTGTGCCAATTCTTTCTTACCAAACAAACGAATGGCTACAATGATGAATACATAAATGGTAATGGATTTTCCTGCAATGATCAAATAACTTGAAATATTGTCCATTGTTTTATTTTTATTAAAAGTAATGAGATAATTATTTGCAATGATCAGGTATCGAAGCATCAACGGCTTTGAGTAAATCTAAATAAATGGATTTTTTATCCTGACTGATTAATTTTTTGGTGAAAAAGATACAGGCATAACCTCTGCAATTATTGACTATTGGCCAGGTGCCAAATAATCCGGGTGATGAAACCGCGATTGTTTTTCCGTTTGCATCAGTTTCTAAAATCCATTCACCTAAACCATACATAAAACCCTCTGCCACTTTAGGCGCATATTTTACTTGCGCCAAAGTATTTTGTGGTGTTTGCATTTCTGTGATTGATTTCTCACTTAGAATTCTTTTTCCATTAAACATTCCTTTGTTTAAAATCATCACTAAAAAATTCATATAATCTTGTGCAGTTGAATTGGCACCGCCAGAGGGATTCACAGCATTCTCACTAAAGAAGCTGGTAGCTCTCATATTAAGTGGTCGCAATATTCTTTCCTGCATCAATTGTTCAAATTGTCTTTTACCAACTATTTCGCATACTCTGGCTGCAATATTTAAACCTGTTTGTCCATAATAAAATCCTGTACCCGGATTAAAATCAATTTCTTTTTTCGATGCAAAATCATTCACTTCTTCTTCTAAGCTGGCAAACTTTTTTCTGCTTAATAAACCTAATAAAGTAATCTGATCTTGTTTAATACCTGTTTGATGACTTAGGCATTCTCGAATAGTGATATAGCTTTTCCCATATTTGGCAAAAATGGGTAAGTAGGTACTTACTTTATCATCCAATGATAATTTGCCTTCGTCCACATAAGTCATCACTAAAGCAGCCGTTAGCCATTTGCTGCAACTCGCAATTGGTGCTTGTGTATTGGCTTTAAATTCATCAGTTTCTTTTTTATAAACCATCTTTCCATTTGTATAAATCAACGTCACCATATTCTTGCCTAAATCTTTTTCAGATTGTTTTAAAAGTGCATCTAATTCACTGAAATTGTATTGAGAGAAAACTGACTGAAAGATTAGCATGAAAACGAGTACAGAACTGACTTTCAAGCAGATTGATTGATTATTTACCGACATAATTGCTTCTTTTACAAATTGGATGATAGTTTGTGAATATAGTTTAAATGTTTTTTGTAACGATGAAATGAAAGTTACATAAAACTTAAAAATCACAACTATGAATTTAAACAACTATACCATTAAAGCGCAGGAAATTATTCAGGCTGCACAACAGGAAGCTTTCAATAACGGTAACCCCAATATTGAAACCAATCACTTGTTGAAAGTTTTATTGAAAGATGATGATAGTTCCGTTGAATATCTTTTAAAAAAGAACAACGTGAATGTTGCTTTTGTGGAATCAAAAGTGGATGAATCGATCAAAAAATTACCAAAGGTAAGCGGTACAGAACCTGCACAAAATATCAGCAGAGATTTGAATACTGCCATGCTGAAAGCGAATGCATTTTTAAAACAATTTAAAGATGAGTTTGTAAGTGTGGAACATTTGGTGTTAGGATTATTATCAGTGAATGATGATACCGCTAAAATTCTAAAAGATGCTGGCTTAACTGAAAAAGGATTAGTAACTGCCATTAAAGATTTAAGAAAAGGTGAAACAATTAATAGTCAAACACAGAATAATCAATACAATTCATTACAGAAATATGCCCGTAATTTAAACGAGATGGCTCGTAATGGTAAGCTCGATCCGGTAATTGGAAGAGATGAAGAGATCAGAAGAACATTGCATATTTTAACCCGTCGTTCAAAAAATAATCCTATTCTCGTTGGTGAACCGGGTGTTGGTAAAACCGCCATAGCAGAGGGTTTAGCGATGCGTATTGTAAATGGTGATGTACCCGAAAATTTAAAATCTAAAATCATTTATGCATTGGATATGGGTCAGTTGATTGCCGGTGCAAAATATAAAGGTGAGTTTGAAGAAAGATTAAAAGCAGTAGTGAAAGAAGTGGCAGAGAGCGATGGAGAAATTATTTTATTCATTGATGAAATTCATACACTTATAGGTGCGGGTGGAGGAGAAGGTGCTATGGATGCGGCGAATATTTTAAAACCGGCATTGGCAAGAGGTGAGTTAAGAGCCATTGGTGCTACTACTTTAAATGAGTATCAAAAATATTTTGAAAAAGATAAAGCTTTAGAACGTCGTTTTCAAAAAGTGATCATTGATGAACCATCAGAAGAAGATGCTATTTCTATTTTGCGTGGTATTAAGGATAAATACGAAACACATCATCATGTTCGTATTAAAGATGAAGCGATCATCGCTGCAGTTGAATTATCTCATAGATATATCACCGATCGTTTTCTTCCCGATAAGGCAATTGACTTAATTGACGAAAGCGCCGCCAAACTTCGATTAGAGATGAATTCGATGCCCGAAGAATTAGATAAATTGGAAAGAAGTATTCGTCAGTTAGAAATAGAACGTGAAGCCATCAAAAGAGAAAATGATGCAACGAAATTGAAAGAATTAGGACAAGAAATTTCTTTATTGACTGTTGAACGTGATACGTTAAAAGCCAAATGGAAACAGGAAAAAGAAATTGTTGAGAAGATACAAACAGCTAAGGCAAATATCGACCAACTAAAATCTGAAGCTGAACGTGCAGAACGTGATGGCGATTTTGGTAAAGTAGCTGAGATACGTTACGGTAAAATTAAAGATCAGGAAAAAATTATTGAAAACAATTCAACACAATTAGATGCCATCAGCGAAAAACGTTTGTTGAAAGAAGAAGTTGATGCGGAAGATATTGCACAAGCCATTGCAAAAGCAACAGGTATTCCTTTGACAAAAATGTTGCAAAGTGAAAAAGAGAAATTATTGAATTTAGAAGATGAGTTGCATAAGAAAGTAGTTGGACAAGATGAAGCCATCAATGCAGTGGCAGATGCGATACGTAGAAGCAGAGCTGGTTTACAAGATCCAAAGAAACCAATTGGTTCATTTATTTTTCTCGGTACAACCGGTGTTGGTAAAACAGAATTGGCAAAAGCATTGGCTGATTATTTGTTTGATGATGAAAATATGATGACGCGTATTGACATGAGTGAATATCAGGAAAAACATACCGTGTCTCGCCTGGTAGGTGCACCTCCGGGATATGTGGGTTATGAAGAAGGCGGACAATTAACAGAAGCTGTTCGTAGAAAACCATACAGTGTTGTTTTATTGGATGAAATTGAAAAAGCACATCCTGATGTATTTAATGTGTTGTTGCAGGTGTTGGATGATGGAAGATTAACCGATAATAAAGGAAGAGTGGTGAATTTCAAAAACACCATCATTATCATGACAAGTAATATGGGAAGTCAAATAATTCAGGATGCATTTGAAAAAGTAACAGAAAAAAATAAAGAAGCAGTTGTTGAAAAAACGAAAGTGGAAGTAATGAATTTGTTGAAACAAACCATTCGTCCGGAGTTTTTAAATAGGATAGATGAAGTGATCATGTTCCAACCATTGATGAAGAAAGAGATCAAAGGCATTATCAAAATTCAATTGAATGGATTGAAAGAATTGATCAGCAAGAATGGTATCGATCTTGAATTTACAGATTATGCATTGGAATATTTAGCTGAGAATGGCTATGATCCTCAATTTGGTGCAAGACCATTAAAACGACTGATACAAAGAGAGATCATTAATCAGTTAAGTAAAAAAATATTAGCAGGTGATATTGATAAAACCAAACCTGTATTGGTAGATGTGTTTGATGGCACTGTAGTATTTAGAAATGAATAAGTGTTATTGAATCTGCAATAACTAAAAAAGCCTCAACAATTGTTGAGGCTTTTTTATTACGTTTAGCTATGTATTACCAACGACTGTTGCTGTTACTTTTGCTGAAAGAGCGATTGTTATTGCTTCTTTCTTCACGTGGTTTGGCTTCCATTACACTGATTGCACGGCCTTCAACCATACCACCATTTAATTCGGCGATTGCTTTTTTAGAAGCTTCGTCGTCTGCCATTTCTACAAAACCAAATCCGCGACTGCGGTTTGTGTATTTGTCAATAATAACTTTTGCTGAAGCTACATCTCCGTAGCTTTCAAAAAAACCTCTTAAGTCATCGTCTTGTACGTTGAAGCTTAAGTTTGAAACATAAATGTTCATGATTACATGAATTAATAATTAAAAATGCTTGAGAAAACGCTTAGTAAAGAAGACTAACTATTAGCAGAAAAATGCGTAGCAGAAAAATTCGTTCACTTACAAAATGCTGATGTACTCAAATTAACGGGGCAAAGATAAGGTATTTAAGCGAAGAAACACGATTTATTATTTTCGCAATAAAAGTTAGACTTGCTTAAGCAAAGGATAATTTTATCTTTGGTTTCATCAATCCCCACTCATGAAACACTTTATTGGCGCAGTAATTCTTTTATTTCTATTTCCTGCTTTTAATTTTGCGCAATTAAGTGCTATAGATATTAACAATGAAATAAGTCCTTCTAAAGGAAGTAATTCACTCAATACTTTATCGCAATCAGTTTCAGCAAGATTTCCTATTAGTCATGATAAAGCAAAAAGATTTACACTCGGTGTTCATTATAAAAATCTGTTAACAAGCAATAATACCTCTGTTATCAATAATCTTTGGTTGCATTCAATTGGTGTGAGTGTTTCTTATACCAACAGAATCTCTGGTCAAACTGTTATGACCATCACTGCACAACCGGCAATTTGGTGCGATATGAAAGAGATTACAGGTGATGATGTTCGTTTTAATGCAGCTATTCATTTCTTAACGCGTAAAAGTGAATCATTCAGTATTGGTTGGGGTATTGCATATGCGTATCAATTTTTTGGTAATCAGATCATTCCTGTTATTGATATTCGTTTCAGAAAAAAATCAGAGCATTGGAGAATTGGTGGTGCTTTGCCATTGCGCCCAAGAATTGAATATTTATTCAATCAAAATACTTCAATCGGATTTAAAATGGAAGGCAATTATTATTCCTATCGATTATCTAAACAATTGAATAGTCAATATTTGTTTTATCGCCAGTGGGATGCAGGCCTATTCTTCGACCAACGAATTGCATCTAAATGGTTCTTTACAGCAGGCGCAGGATATGCATTTAGCAGAAGCTTACAAATTTTTGATAAAGATCAAACTGTTCCATTAACCATCTTCGGAGGTAAATTAGATAAAAAATTTACACCTTCTTACAGCAATCAATCAACCGGATTTGTTTTTAAAGTAGGTATCCAATTAAGATTATTTCGGGAAGAATAGTTTTCTGCCATACATATAAATATTCAACCGCACATTCCTATTTACTGTAATTTCATAGAAGTTAAAGTAAGCGATATGAAAAATTATTTTTACCAATTGAAATTGACTTTTGTTCTTTTACTCTTTTCAATGAGTATACATACAGTTAAAGGGCAAGGTGCTTCTGCAGGAACAGCAGATCAAAAAGCTGATTTTGCTTTTGAAAATATGTATGATCTGTCGGGCAAAAAAATTGAAAGCAGTGAAAAATTAGATGTTGTTGGAACAGCCATGTTGAACGAAAATTGGGCAAAAGGAATTGTGAAACTAAAGAGCGGAAGACAATTCAGAGATGTAGATCTTCAGTTTAATGTAAGCAAGAATGAATTGCAATTCATGAAAAAAGGGGTCGCTTATACTTTTGTAGAACCTGTTGTGGAATTTAGTTTCAGTTATCTCGAGAATGAACAATCGCATCTTGTTTTTTTCAGAAGTGGTTATCCCGATTTCAGAAAGCAAAATGCCAACTCTTTATATGAAGTAATAACGATTGGTAAAAATGTTCATTTATTAAAATATCTTTCTAAAAACATAAAACAGACTTATGAATACAGCGGTCCAACTAAAAAAGAATATGCTTTGTCGGAGGATTGGTATGTATTGGATGTAAAGAATAATAAGTTGAGTTTAATTAAAAAAGATATTGTTTCTTTATCTAAAGCATTACCGGATTATGCTGCTTCTATTCATCAATTAGTGAAAGAAAAGAAATATAAATTGAAAGAAGATGAGGGAATTACATCGCTCATCAATGATCTGAACAGATAATTTTATAGATCTGAATATTCAGTTGCATGCATTAAAACAATATCCGATTTAGAAACAGTATTTGCATATTCCGGAGAAGTAGATATTTTTTTCCATGTTGCATCTGCACTGAATGCTTTCCAATGCTCCTCTCTTTCTGCTTTGCTGTTAAAACTTGTCATGTACATGAGGTTCGGCATATGGCTACCGCTTAACACTTCTGCATAAAATACTGCGTTAAAAGAAAGGCGTTTAAAAATATCAATCTCACCACCCTCATTAAACATGTGTACTTTTTTTCTGTACAATGTTTCGGTAGTACTTTCATAACTGCGTAGTTCATAGATTTTATCGGTCACGTTTCCTGTTAATAAGGGTGCTTGAAACTTAGGCATATCTTTAAATGCATGTAATAAAGCTGTTTCTATTCTTATAAAAGGCGCATCGTTGAAAGCTGCGTCTATGTAAGTATTGCCGCTTTTTGTAAATGGATCTTGTTTATCTGCTTCATTCTCCAATTCTGTAAATTCTTCTATTTTTTTAA
>CAIRTF010000093.1 GCA_903881425.1 uncultured Chitinophagaceae bacterium
AACCAATCCGTAAATTTTAATAATTGTTGGGTAAGCTTATCCTGCGGTTGCTGAGTCAGGTCAACTTTAATGCCCTGAGAGGCGAAATAATCAATAGTATAATAAGGTTCCATCTCAAAATCCAACTTAGCATCTTGTGCAAGTGGTTTTTTAAGATCGGCTAATTGATTAGATAAAATATCTTGTAGTTTCTTCTCCTGATTATCCTGTCCGTTTGATTCATGATGCTCTATTGTTGGAAAGATTTCCTGAACAGGTTCTTCTTTTGGTAAAGCAATACTGTAAAATGCTTCACTGTATGTTGGCAAAGAAGTTTTTAAAATAGGTTCTTGAATGGTTTCGGGATATGTTTCCGGCACAGTAACTTTTTCCTCATGATGATCAATATTATGTAATATCTCTTTTACATTTTCAACAGTAGGAATAGCAAATTCCGGTGTATAAGAAAAAGAAGGGGCAGGCTCAGGTATTTTCTCGGCAGGAGTTGGTTGGAGAGGCTCTTCTTTCCAAAACTCAACAGGAGCAGCTGTTTCAGCTATAGATGAATTTGTTTCAACTTTTTTTACAGGGGCAATAAACGCATGTCCGTTTGTTGCATGCTCTCCATTTAATTGATATTGTAACCAATTTAAATTATTGAAAAATAAAGAAGCTTTTTGTAATTGTGCATCATGCAAAAAATTGTCATCCTTTTTTAGTTTGGCAGCCAATAGAAATTGTGCCGGTGCAAAATAAGGATGCTCCGTTGCCAAATTTTTTAACTCATCAACATTTACTTCTGTAATGTTTCCTTTATGAGTAAGATGAAATAAAGCTTTTTCTGTTACCGCATTCATTGGATGAAAATACAAATTGATTACCAGTTTGAAAAGATACGGTTAAAAATATCATCTGTCAAATTACTGATGATCTGTGTTAATAATTGCGCTTCTGCCTGTTGTAAAGATAAATTGGCAGAGAAGTCAAAACTTCTGCTTACATCAATTTCTTTTGGTAGATTTTCCAGTTTATTCTTTACAATTAAATGAACACCTACGGTTAAACGGTTGGTAGCCGCTTGTGTAGATGAAATGGCAGAAGTTGTTACAGAATAATCAGATATATAACCGCCAATTTCCATATCAGCATTATCGTTATTGGTTCTTGTTAGTCTTGTTTGTGAAACAATCTTTTGTTGGATTTTATCCGTTAATAACTGACTTAACTGCGGATTTTTATAGCCGGGTGATTTATTGTCTATATAAGTAATCTTCACTGTTTTGATCTTGCTGTAATCAATCGACACATCACGAAATGAATAAATACCGCATGCACTTAACGCAAATAGTGAAAAGAAAAAGGCAACAATTAATAATAAGTTTCTTTGTTTGATATTCATTGGTTGATTAATTAAAGATCATCAATATCATACTCTTTTAATTTGCGGTATAAAGTTCTTTCGCTGATGCCCAGATCAGAAGATGCATCTTTTCTTTTGCCTTTGTGTTTTTTTAATGCTTTAATAATGAGTTCTTTTTCCTTGTCCATGATATTCAATGATTCTTCTACTTCTTCATGTTGCTGAATTTCATGCTCATTCAATAATACAGGTTGTGAGTTGGTATTAACTGGTTGAATCAATGCCGGCGGTAAATTATTGGTTACAGTTTCATTATTGTTTGGATGAAAATCCTGCAACAATGATTCTTTCGTATAATTAGCTGCATTGCCTGCCAATGAAGGGTTTTGCAATATCTCTAAAAACATTTTCTTCAATTCTGTTACATCCTTTTTCATATCAAAGAAAAGTTTGTACAAAATTTCTCTTTCATTGGCAAACTCTCCTGTATGTTGCGCATTGGGTGTAATTGCCAACATTCTATTCATTACTTTTTCGGGGAGAAATGCTTTCAGATCATTTGCAGAAATCATAGCTTGCTGACTCAATACAGAAATTTGTTCTGCAAGATTTTTTAATTCACGCACATTTCCCGGAAACGGATAGTTAATTAACAATTGTCTCGCATCTTCAGATAATTGCACGGGTGTTGTTTTATAGCGTTCGGCGAAATCAACTACAAATTTTCTAAACAATAGAGGAATATCTTCTTTTCTATCACGTAATGCAGGCACACGAATAGGAACTGTATTCAAACGATAATATAGATCTTGTCTGAATTTTCCTTTTTCTGTAAATTCGATCAACTCTCTGTTGGTTGCAGCAATTACACGCACATCTGTCTTTTGCACTTTGGATGAACCGACACGAATAAATTCGCCAGTTTCCAAAACACGCAATAAGCGAGCCTGTGTTCCAATGGGCATTTCACCGATCTCATCTAAAAATATGGTACCACCGCTTACCGTTTCAAAATAACCTTTACGGCTGTCTACTGCACCTGTGAAGGAACCTTTTTCATGGCCGAATAATTCTGAATCAATCGTACCTTCAGGAATGGCGCCGCAATTGACTGCAATAAAGGGATTATGTTTTCTGGCAGATAATGAATGAATGATCTGTGAAAAAACTTCTTTACCAACACCGCTTTCACCAACAATTAGAACAGTTAAATCTGTTGCAGCCACTTGCACTGCAGTATTCAATGCATGATTTAATGCAGGTGAGTTACCGATAATGCCGAATCTGTTTTTTATACTTTGTAAATCCATTTTAATTCTTAATTATTTTTCCCAATAATGTTCCTTGTGTGCATTCGTCGATTTTTACTTGCGCATAATCACCTGCTCTGAATGCATAATTTTCTTTTGGAAAGATGACTACTTTATTTTGTGAAGTTCTTCCTTTCCAATCTTTTTCATCTTTCTTGCTTTCGCCTTCAATCAATACTTCAAACGATTTTCCAATATCCAATAAATTACTTTCTTTAGATAGGCGACTCTGCACATCAATTATTTCTTGTAATCTTCTCTTTTTTATTTCTTCCGGAATATCATCTGTATATCTTCTCTCTGCTAATGTTCCTGGTCTTTCACTATAAAAGAACATATAGCTATAATCATATTTGCTGTATTCCATGATACTTAATGTATCTTGATGATCTTCTTCTGTTTCAGTACAAAATCCGGCAATGATATCTGCAGAAATACTGCAATCGGGCATAATCTCTTTGATGCGATCTACTTTTGCCATATACCATTCTCTGGAATAAGTTCTGTTCATCATCTGTAATATTCTGCTACTGCCGCTTTGCACAGGTAAATGAATGTATTTGCAGATGTTATGATATTTGGCCATTGTATGCAACACATCATCCGTTATATCTTTTGGGTGTGAAGTGCTGAAACGTATTCTTAATAAAGGTGAGACTAATGCAACTCTTTCTAATAACATCGCGAATGTTACGGTTTCATGATTGTTTTCATCTGTCCAATAATAACTGTCAACATTTTGTCCGAGTAATGTTACTTCTCTGAAACCTCTGTCAAACAAATCTTTTGCTTCTGCAATAATGGAATGTGCATCTCTGCTTCTTTCCCTTCCACGTGTAAATGGAACCACACAAAAACTACACATGTTATTGCATCCACGCATGATAGAGATGAATGCGCAAATGCCATTACTGTCTAATCGAACAGGAGAGATGTCGGCATAAGTTTCATCTCTGCTTAATAAAACGTTCACCATTTTTTGTCCGCCTTCTGCTTCTTCAATTAAAGACGGTAAACTTCTGTATGCATCCGGACCAACTACTAAGTCAACTAATTTCTCTTCTTCTAATAATTTTGTTTTTAATCTTTCTGCCATACAACCCAACACTCCAATCAGCATTCCCGGTTTCTTTCTTTTTGTTTTTCTGAATTCCGTCAATCTTTTTCTAACAGTTTGTTCCGCTTTTTCACGAATGGAACAGGTATTCAATAAAACCAGATCGGCTTCTTCAAAATTTTTAGTAGCACCAAAACCTTCAGTATGTAAAATAGAAGCCACAATTTCGCTATCGCTGAAATTCATGGCACATCCATAACTTTCTATATAAAATCTTTTTTTGTACAAATTCGGATCGGCTTCAAACGGGGCATAAGCTTCTCCTTGCTTGCTTTCATCATGCACTTTCGATTGTAATTCCAATATTTCCATCTACTTACTAAAATTTGGTTTGCAAAAATACATAAAAGCATCTATTAATGCCACTTTGGCATAATCTTAACCATAATTTTTATCTTTCAATCTTTACTTTTGCAACGCAAAAAATAAATGATGAAGAAAATACTGTTGTATTGTTTAATGATTTTGACAGCGATAAAAGCTACCGCTCAGATTGATGTGGCCAGTACTTTGCGTAAAGAAACATCTCGTGCTATTAAAAAAGAAGCCGATACTACCAAATGGAATTGGAAAAGGGGTGGTGTAATGAGCTTTAATTTATCTCAGGGTTCATTGAGTAACTGGGCAGCGGGTGGCGATAATTTTTCTTTATCCATTGCTTCTTATTTTAATTATTTTTTCTTCTATCAAAAAGACAGGCATAGTTGGGATAATAATATTGATTTCAATATTGGTTATTTGCAAACTACCAGCCAAGGTAGTCGCAAGAATGATGATCGTTTTGATTTTTTAAGTAAGTACGGATATAAAATGGACACATTAGGCAAATGGTATGTATCCGGTTTATTTGATTTTCGTTCTCAATTTTTTGATGGATATACTTATCCGGGGGGTGTGCCTGTTTTCTCTTCTACTTTTTTATCGCCGGCTTATTTGGTATTGTCTGTGGGTTTCGATTATAAACCTACCGATAAATTCTCTTGCTTTGTTTCTCCGCTTACATCCAGAACTATTATTGTTGCCAGCAAACAATTGGCTAAAAATGGGGCTTATGGTGTTGACTCGGGTAAACATACATTGGCACAATTGGGTGCTTTTGTAACATTGAATTATAACAATACTTTCTCTAAAACTGTAACGTATAAAAGCAGGGTTGATCTCTTCTCTAACTATTTGCACAATCCGGAGAATATTAATTTCTTCATGACCAATCAAGTATCTTGTAAGATCAGTAAATACTTTTCTGTTTCTTACAGTTTAGATATGATCTATGACGACAATGTTCGCTTATTTGGTGCACATGGCACTTCGCCGGGACTTCAAACCAAAAGCTTAGTAGGCATTGGCTTTTTAAAACCGTTGGCAGTTAAAAAAAGAGTGCTGGTTAAATCTATTTAATTAAGGTTCTTAAGTTGGGAAACTATCTATTATATCAATCACTTGTATTTGATAAATTTTCCAGCCCTGATAAATATTGCCGAAAGTCCGCTAAATAAAATCAGCAGAAAGAAACTATTGATCAATACTTTCAATAAGCCTATTTTTTGAACATGCATAAAAGGGTAGGGATAAAAACCGGATAATGCACCTCTTATCAAAATATATATCAGGTAAAGTAAAGGATAGATTAACCATTTGGGTATTTGCTTATAATTTACAGATGATTTTTGTTCATACAAATACCAATACATAATTACCATGAGCGGTACAACTGCATGCAGCAATTCATCAACTATCTTTTGTAATCCTTCAGGATGCCAAAGCGGTCGCAATACAATTTGATACACTAATCCAACCACTGTAATATAAACTGTAATAGCCGTTACAGTTCCGGCTTTTTGAATAATTGCAGTTGTTGGTTTTATAATAGCAAGGGTATAATAAAAGGCAACCATTGCATTAGTTAAGATGGTAAAAAAACTAAAGAAACGGATGGTGGTTTCGCTGATGGAAGTAACACGATTTTCAATCATTAAATAATACTGCGTCAGTACTGCAAACCAGGCAATGATGGCAAGAATGACAGATAAATATTTTTTCATACTGTATATTAAACGAAACTGTTCAGGAATTGTTTAAAGATGATTTTTTTTCAACAATGCATACAACCCAAGTATTGGACCAATAGCCAAAAACATATAAACATATTGCGTATTTATTTTTCCGGATAGTATATTAATGAATTGAATACTGATGATGGTAATAGAAAATCCGATACAATTAACAATGGTTAATGATGTGCCTTTGGATTGCTCCGGTGCGTTTTGTGCAATTAATGCAGAGAACAACGGAGAATCTGCAATCACCGATAATCCCCAAATAAATAAAAAGAATAGTAACAGCGTAACGGAAGGTAGTAAAAGAAAAAAAGGAGAAATACTACAGCAGCCACAGGAAATAAATAATGAAATAGCTGCTACTTTTTTTGCACCGAAGTATTGTGAAATGATGCCACTGAAAACACAAGCTATTCCACCGCAAGCAATAATGAAAAAGGATAAGAATGATATGTTGATGTGTTTTTCAGGATAATGATTTTGATAAGCCAAAAGCATTACGGGAACAAATGCCCAGAAAGTATAGAGCTCCCACATATGTCCGAAATAACCAAATGCAACAGAACGAAATTCTTTTAGTTTGAATGCCTGAATAAATGCAACAGGATTTATTTTTTGTCCTGCTTTTCTGTAAGGCCCGTCAGGAATAAATGATACAATGATCAATCCGCCAATAAAAGACAATACCGTAGTTGTATACAACACATATTTCCATGGAAAACCAACAATGAATGTTTTTAATAAATGCGGAAAAGCGGTTCCCAATACCAATGCACCTACTAAAAAGCCCAATGATTTACCAAGCCCTGCTTTAAAATAATCGGCAGCTATTTTCATACCTACGGGATAAATACCTGCTAAAAAAAATCCGGTTAAAAAACGAAACAACAAAATTTCTGAAGCATTGATGGAATGAATGGTAATACCCAAATTACAAAGTCCGGCTAATAAAGCACTGCTGCAAAAAACCCGGGAAGGAGAAAAACGATCTGCAATAGTAAATACTGCAAAAACCAAAGTGCCTGTAATAAAACCAAATTGAATGATGCTGGTTAAATGCGCTAAAAAGTATTGCTCTAAATGAAAGTCGTTCACTATTTCTGCAACAACAGCATTACCGGCAAACCAAACAGAAGTACAAAAGAATTGCGCAATAACGATAACAGATAAAACATATTTCATGTAGTGATGATTGCTGAAGATGCTGAAAGATAATTAAAGATTATGGTAAAATTATTGTGACTAACGAGCTGTAGCAGATGATTTGCAAATAATTGAATTCCGTTTGCAACTTTCGTTGTGATTTTTATAACTTGTCAAATCTGTCAGTTAAAATTACATTGTCATCGTCTGCCGAAGGTCCGTAAGTCGCAGGAACTGGAATGTTTAAAAGCCTTAAATACATTCCAAGTTGTGAACGATGGTGTACTAAATGGTTCATACAAAAAAGTCGTAATACTTGTCTTTTAGGTAAAGTGAAATAAGTATCTTCACCGTGTGTCATAGACCACTCATTTTTGAGTTCCTCATCAGTTACTTTGGATAATGACTTTTTTGCATCTCCCAATAACTCGTCAAAATAAAATAAAAGTTCAGCAGTCGTTTTTATGTTTTTTGGTTCAAAATCTATAAAGTCTAATCTATTTGTTTCAACTACCGAAGCCCACCATGCAATGATTTCCGCAACATGAATTGCAAGTCGCCCCAATGTTTCTGATTTTTCTGTCGGTTTATATTCTTGCTTGTCAAACGGAACAGCTTCTAAAAATCGTCTCGTTACTTTGGCTTCAAGTGTAAGTTCTTGTAATAATTCTTGTCCTATTGTCATGATGATTTTGTTCTACTTGTCAAAGTTGATAATAGTTGTTACAGGGTGACACACAAGGTTCAAGCATTGGCATTGTGGCGGTATTTGAAAACATGTTGTTGAATAATTTTTTTTGTTGAAACCTTTACCACAGATCAGTTTCACTTAGTCTGTCCGACGAAATAAAGCAAATGCCTTGTTGGCTGTAGTTTTTACCAAGTTTCAGTTTTATTCAATGTTTCAATATTTTTTATAATGTCTGGTAGTTTTTTGTCAATTATACCTATCCACTTCTTTTTAAATGAACCAAGTCCTTCCAATGGATTACTTCCATTTTTATCTGTCAGAATAAAGTTTGTTACTGTCAACTTATATCGATTTTGCTTAAAAAATAATTTTACAACATATTTTATTTCAACAGTCGCAAAACCCATAACAAGATGATTTGTAAAACCAATGCCAACTATAGCACTATCTGTCACTAAAACACTTTTATAATTCAAAGTTTCAAGTCGATTTTTAAAATTTGCAATTAATCCATTAGTAGCAGTGTCCTTAATCTTTGAATATTCATAAAAACTTGTAGCATCATTAAATGTCAATGATTGTGCAAAAGAATTTATAAAAAAAAGAACAAAATTCAAAGTCATTAAAAACTTAATTGTCCTGATATTTTTCATTTTGATATGATTAATTAATAAACTGTTTTAAAAATAGATAAGATCGAAAATTACCGCCAACTCAAAAATATGCGAAGGTTTTCAGGTTTCAAAACTTTCGTCAATTTTTTAAAACCCCTGCTACAACTGCGTTTTAATAGATATACGCGAGTTATTTTAACCTTCGTCAATACAATAAAATGCAATTCATTTGCTCAACAGTAAAAGCTTTTTTTGCTCAATACTTATTCGGGAATCGTTCGGGATTTGTTTTGGATTTAGTGCACTTGCCCAGAAGGAGTCCCGAAGGAGTCCCGAAGGAGTCCCGAAGCGGGTGGAAGCTAAGCCTATTATTATCATACAGGGTTTTTTCCTTAAAACAAATAGAAAACGAAACAAGTTAAATTGACGATGGAGCAATGTATCCATGCAATAAAGCATTGTAAGGTGTCAAAGCTCTTTTGACTGGTAACAATAAAGCATTTCCTGCAAAAGATGGAGCATCTTCAAGGGGCAAAGCTTCATCTTCATATAAGAATGGAATATACGCATACAAGAATGCAGCATTCTAATACTTAGACTTTATTGTTTGCAATGACAGTTAGACCAAAAACCGGAAACCTGTTTATTATCCTGGTCAAGAAACCACTTTCAGTAAATGTTTTATTTTATTGGCTTTGTGCGTGAGGTCTTGATAGTCTTTACTCATAATGGTCACATGTCCCATTTTTCTGCCGGGCTTGGTTTGTTGCTTGCCGTATAAATGCACAAAGGCATTATCTATTTTTAAAGTTTCTGCTAATCCTTCATATTTTGCCAAACCGTTAAAACCTTCAGCGCCAATAATATTTACAATGGCCGATGGCAAAATAGGTTTTGTATTACCCAATGGATATTGCAGCATAATGCGCCATAACATATCGTACTGACTGCAATAATTGGCTTCAATGGTATGATGTCCGCTGTTATGCACTCTGGGAGCCGTTTCATTTACCAGCACATCATCCGCATCTGTTACAAATAATTCAATAGCAAATAATCCGGCACTGTTTAATTGCTTCACCACTTTTAATGCAATGGCTTCTGCTTTCCACAATACTTTTTCGGAAAGTATAGCAGGAGAGAGTTGGTAATCCAATAAATTCAATAAGGGATCGAATATCATTTCTGCCGGCGGATAAATAGCGGCTTCGCCTTTATCATTCATGCCGATGATGATGGCAATTTCCTTTTTGATGTGTACCATTTTCTCTAAAACAGCAGGTGCATCAAATCCTTTAGTGATATGGTCTTTGTTTTTGATTACCTGAACACCTTTACCATCATAACCACCTTCGCCAATTTTATGCACTGCAGGAAGAAAGTGATGATGATCGTTTAAGTCAGCAATATTTTTTGTGATAACAAATTCAGAGCTTGGTATTTCATTGCTTTGATAAAATTCTTTTTGTCGAATTTTATTTTTGATGATCCTGATAGCAGATGGTTTGGGATAAATTTTTATTCCTTCAGTTTCTAATTTTTCCAATGCATCTACATTCACACTTTCAATTTCAATGGTGAGGGCATCTACCATTTTACCGAAATTATATACGTCATCAAAATTGGTAATATCGCCTTTAATAAAATGATGACAAAGATGTGCAGCCGGACAATGTGCATCATTCTCCATTACATAAGTTTCTACTGTATAATTTGCTGCTGCTTGTAAGAGCATTCTACCTAATTGCCCGCCGCCGAGTATACCTGCTTTCATGGGTGCGAAGATAAGGAGATAGGAGTATGGAGTCAGGAGTTGTGCGTAAAACAATTCGTTATTATCAATTCTTAATTATTAATTTTACATTGTTATGTTACCTGATTATCCGCATAAAATTTTTGGAGATAAGCGCTTGAATTATTCTTTGCTGATGGAAGCGCTTGCAATGGACGCCTGTTGATGTCTTTAGTGATTTGTCGTTAGTTATTCTTCATCCTTAAATTATTTTTTGTGGAAACAATTACAACCTCAGCTATTCAACAAAATAATACCATCGATTTTCTTCCTTTACAGGGAACTGATTATGTAGAATTTTATGTGGGCAATGCCAAACAAGCTGCACATTTTTATAAAACTGCTTTTGGTTTTCAAAGTTTGGCTTATGCCGGACCGGAGACAGGTATAAAAGATAAAGTAAGTTATGTGGTTCGTCAGAACAAACTCACATTTATGTTTACTACACCATTGCGTGCTGATAATGAAATCGCCGATCATATTTACAAACATGGTGATGGCGTAAAAGTATTGGCATTAAAAGTGGAAGATGCTATTGATGCATGGCATCAAACTACTGCACGTGGTGGTAAAAGTTATATGGAGCCTCTTACATTGAATGATGAAAACGGGCAAGTGATCATCAGTGGTATTCATACTTATGGCGAAACGGTTCATTTATTTATTGAAAGAAAAAATTATCATGGAGTATTTATGCCGGGCTTCAGAAAATGGGAATCGAATTATAATCCAACAGAAACAGGTTTGCTGTATGTAGATCATTGTGTGGGTAATGTGGGTTGGAATCAAATGAATAAATGGGTAAGCTTTTACGAACATGTAATGGGTTTCAGAAATATTTTATCTTTTGATGATAATGATATCTCCACAGAATATTCTGCTTTAATGAGTAAAGTAATGAGTAATGGCAATGGTTTTGTAAAATTTCCGATCAATGAACCCGCAGAAGGAAAAAAGAAATCGCAGGTAGAAGAGTATTTAGATTTTTATGATGGAGAAGGTTGTCAGCATGTGGCATTGGCAACCAATAATATTGTTGAAACAGTGACTGAATTACAAAACAGAGGAATTGAGTTTTTAAAAGTGCCTACCTCATATTATGATGATCTCTTGCAAAGAGTTGGACATATTGATGAAGATATAGAACCATTAAAACAATTAGGTGTTTTGGTTGACAGAGATGAGGAAGGATATTTATTACAGATATTTACTAAACCTGTAGAAGACCGACCAACACTATTTTTTGAGATTATTCAACGAAAAGGAGCGAAGAGTTTTGGCAAAGGCAATTTCAAAGCATTGTTCGAAGCAATTGAACGAGAGCAGGAGTTAAGGGGCAACTTGTAATTGTCTTTTAATAGCTTATCCAGTTCTTTAAGTGAATTTTAACCCGTTTCCGATCACATATAAAGTAAGTTTGTGAATTATGAAGCGGGTTTTTCTATTCATATTAATCACGTACCTCGTCAATCCATTGTTCTCACAGGGCAATTTTATTGATGTGCAACGCAATTATCCGCGGGTAGCTTTCGCGTTAAAAACCAAAGAAGATACTTTAAAGAAACAATTTGAAGCAGCTCATTTACAATGGCCGGCTCATCAAGTATACATACGCAGTTTTAAATATGATAGTCAGTTAGAAGTTTGGATCAGAAATAATAATAACGAACCTTATAAATTATTCAAGACGTATAAAGTTTGTGCATTGAGTGGTGGATTAGGTCCAAAAAGAATGGAAGGAGATTATCAGGTGCCTGAGGGTTTTTATTATATCAATGCCTTCAATCCAAACAGTACATATCATTTATCATTGAGTTTAAATTATCCCAATGCATCCGATCAATTATTAAGTGATTCATTAAAACCGGGTAATGATATTTATATTCATGGCAGTTGTATTACTGTAGGTTGTATTCCTATCATGGATAATCAAATTGAAGAATTATACTTGTTAGCATCTTATGCGAAAAATGGCGGAGAGGATTTTATTCCTGTTCACATTTTTCCTGTTCGTTATAATAATCCAAAGAGTTCCGAATTCCTATCCAAAACCGCCAAAGATGATGTGGAGTATCAGCATTTCTCTGCCAAGATCAAAGAAGTGTATGATTACTTTGAACAACACAAAAAATTACCTGTAATCTCCGTCAATAAAAAAGGCGATTACGTTGTTTTGTAATTGATTGTAGTAAATGATCTATCCTAAAAATCCTTTTTATTCTCTGTAAAAACTATACAGTCTGTAATGATTGTATGTCTTTTGTTATTCAAGTCCAAGTATTCTCTGTAAAGCCATCGAATTATTTTGTGAGTTTAATCCGTACCGATGAGTTTTTTGAGAAAATTGAAATTATCCGGCTCCAGTGTATTGCTATTAGGCATTTGCTTAGTGGTAATCATCGCTATATTATTGATGAATATTGTGAACAACAGAAACCTCACAGCATTACGTCAGTCTATTGATACATTATCCAAACCCAATACTACTATTCAAATGTTGCGCAATACCGATCAACAATTATTGATTGGTGAAAATAAATTCCGCATTTATTTAAGCACAGGTGATTCTGCCTATAAAACTCAATTCATACATCATATTGATAGTACTGTTAAATATTTAGGATTGATCAAATCTTCTGATGACAGTTCTACAATTAAACAGATATTATCCGGACTTGGCAAGAAAATTCAGTTAGCAGATGCCATCAGTCAGTTAAAATATTTATCCGATTCTGTTTCAAAAACAATCAGTAATAAATCTGCGATATCTATATATAATCAACCTTTAAAAGTGCAGAGGATCAATACAACCATTCTGCAAAAGTATTATGTGCATGATACTGTTAAAGCTGTAGCACAGAAAAAAGGCTTCTTTAAAAAATTAGGTGCGCTCTTTAGTAAAAAAGACAATACTGAATATAAATATGTGAATGGAGATAGTACACATCAATCATCTGAAGACAGTACAAAGAATGAAATGAATGAAGTGTTGAATAATTTATCGAGTGAGATACAAAAATTCTATCAAGGTTCGTTAGATAAAGAACTTAGCATTCGAAGAAAATTAAATGAGAATGAGAAAGCATTGGCAGAAACCAATTTATCCATCATTGATGATATTAATGTTGCATTAGAAAATGTTTTGCAAAAGGAAGAAGTAGATGAAAGAATTCGCAACAACACTGCTCTGGTAAATGCGGTGAATGCAAGAGATTCTATTAAAAATATTTCAAGTGTTTCTTTTGCTATTATTCTGTTGATTGTTATCATCCTTATTTTCAATATTGCCCGAACAATGCGATATGAAAAAGATATTGTTTATGCAAAAGAGAAAGCCGAGAAGTTGGCTGTTACAAAAACGCGTTATCTCAATAACATGAGTCATGAGATTCGCACACCGCTTACTTCTATCATCGGCTTTACTGAACAAGTAATCAAGATGGAATATGATGAGGATAAGAAAAAATATCTCGAAGCTATCAGAACTTCATCCGATCATTTATTAAGTACAGTGAACGATATTTTGGATTTCTCAAAATTAGAAGCCGGTAAATTGGATCTGCAAAAACGCCATTTTAATTTATGCCAAACTATTGAAGAAGTGGCTTATGCATTCTCTATTACTGCCGAGAAAAAAGGAATTCATCTTCATTTGAATATGCTGGTAGACAAAGATTTGATGGTGGTAGGTGATGATTTCAGATTAAAACAAGTATTGTATAATCTTACCAGCAATGCAATAAAGTTTACTGAACAAGGAAGTGTAACTGTTACAGCCAGTGCATTGTGGAGTAATGATAAAGATATCACGCTGAAATTAGAAGTGTTGGATTCAGGAGTTGGTATTCCTGATGATCAATTGGATTTGATATTCGAAGAGTTTGTACAGGCATCAAATGCTAATAATAGCAATAACCGCCATCGTGCAATACGTGGTACCGGTTTAGGATTGCCTATTTGTAAAATGTTGGTAGAAATGCAACATGGCACTATTGCTGTTCAAAGTGAATTGGATAAAGGTTCTTTGTTCGTGGTGAATATTCCATATGAAATGGTGAAAGAAGAAGAGATTGAATCTATTTCATCATTAGATCAACCACAAACAACCAATAACAATATGCCATCATATTTCTACGGTAAGAAAGCATTGTTGGTGGAGGATAATGAAATGAATGTTATGTTAATGACTTTATTATTGAAAAAATACGCATTGGAATATGATGTGGCAAAAGATGGAGAAGAAGCGGTTAATTTATTCAACAATAATTTCTACGATATTGTATTGACTGATATTAATATTCCTAAAATCACCGGAGATCAATTTGCGGCGATCATAAGACATGATGATAATTTTGAAAAAGCGCATGTGCCAATTGTTGCTTTAACGGCAAGTGTAGTAGGAGATGATATAGAATCCTATATGCGTGCAGGGGTGAATGATGTATTAATAAAACCATTTAAAGAAACAGAATTCCTTGCCATGATCAAAAAGCATTTGGAAAGAGAATTTAAATTTGCGGAATTACCTGAATAAAATCTGAACGGTTTCTTTGGTTTGCTGTTGCAATACCATTTCTTTTCCAATCATTAATTCATATAAAATGCTGTCGGTATAATGCCGGATGGTTAATAATTGCAATCCCTTTTCTATTTGCACATCGAATATGTTTGAGGCAGCAATGGCTAATTGTTCTATTTTACCGGGATTGTCATCAAAACAAATTTGCACATTAATTGCACCGGTTTGAATTAAGTTAGGTTTTATGTTTAGTTGTGCAAACAACTCATACAATCGGGACATGGGTTGTTCTCCCACAAAAGAAAAATCATGGCTTGTTAAATGAAATAATACCTGTTCTTTTTTTATAACAATGATATAAGGTAACTGCTTTGCATTTTTTTTATGAATAAATGTTCCGGGTAAAAAAATATCTGAAAAGCATTTTACATGTAGCGGAATACCTTTATTCTGAAGAGGTTTGATGGTTTTTGGATGAATAACCTGTGCGCCGTAATATGACATTTCAATTACTTCGTCATAACTTAATTCGCTGATTAATGTTGCTTCCGGGAATTGTTTGGGATCTGCATTCATAATACCTTCTACATCTTTCCAAATAGTTAGGCTCTCTGCATTTAAAATGTTGGCAAAAATCGCTGCTGTGTAATCACTGCCTTCTCTGCCTAATGTTGTACTCTCATTGTCATCGGTTGCGCCAATAAAACCTTGTGTGATATAAATTTTTGATGATAGATTTATTCTTGATTGTATTTTATTACTTGTTTCATTCCAATCTATATTTGCATCTCTGAAATTATTATCTGTTCGTAAAAAGTCTCTCACATCTAACCAGTCATTATTTATTTTTATTTCATTTAAATAATGACTGATGATACAGGTACTCATCAATTCTCCTGAACAAACAATTTGATCGTAGTAGTAATCATAATGACGAACAGGTTTATCGTGCAACAGCCATTCAACTTCAGTAAAAAAATCTGTCAGTTGCAATAAGCAGGAATTGAAATGTGTAACTAATAAATATTTAGCAGTAGTAATATGCTGCTTTTTTACAGCATCAAATAATTGTAACGCTTCCTCTTTTTTGTTAGCATAAAAAGCTTCTGCTACTTTTTCTAAAGCATTGGTGGTTTTGCCCATGGCAGAAATAATAATCACCAGAGGCGTATTGTCATATTCTTTAACAATACTTGTTAAATTTTTTATTTTCTCAACATTGTTTACGCTGGCTCCACCAAACTTAAATACTTTCATTATACTAATTTGAATAACAGTTTACGGCAGCGGCAAAACTATGCGAATTTTTGTTCTGTCAAAATCAGTTTAGTTGGTATGATAATTGCAAAATCATTCATAAATCCTTAGATTATGTTATTAATAAAAAAAATATTGAGTATTATTATTTTCAATGGAATGCTTTCTTGCACTGCAAATCATCCATTAACTGTTATTGAATCATCAGTTGCAACAAAAAAGAATAATACCATAACAGAACAGTCAATTTTGCAATTAATCAATGATTATAGAAATAGCATTCATTTGAATAGTTTGAAAATTATGAATGAAGTAACTATACAAGCTTTCAACCACAGCAAAGAAATGGCAGAGAAAAAAGTTTCTTTTGGTCATGATGGATTTGATGCACGGGTAGAAAATATTCGCAAGAGCATTGGATTTATATACGGATGGGCAGAAAATGTTGCAGAAGGACAATCTTCAGCAGAAGAAGTAGTGAAAGACTTGTTGCAAAGTCCGGGGCATAAAAAAAATATTGAAGGCAATTATAACTATACCGGAATTGGAATTTATAAGGATGAAAACGGTAATATATATTTTACACAGATATTCATTCGTAAATGATCTGAATATTTATTATCCTTTTCCTGTAAAAACTTCTTTTTGATATTCGTTAGCTGACTATCTTTATCAAAATGAATTTCAATAATGATTGTCAACAGAAACATTCTCACGCTGGATGAGTTTACCATTCAGCAATTGCGTGAATTTCCTAAAGCAACCGGCGAATTAAGCAGTCTTTTACGCGATATTGGTCTAGCTGCCAAACGTGTAAATGTTGAAGTGAATAAAGCAGGCTTGGTAGATATTTTAGGAGATTATGGTACTACTAACATTCAGGGTGAGGAAGTAAAGAAATTAGATATCTACGCCAATAACCAATTCATGGGTGTATTAAAACATGGAATTAGTTGTGCAGGGATTGCGAGTGAAGAATTAGATGATATTGTGATTTTTGATGATGATGTAAGTAATAACAGTAAATACATATGCATGTTCGACCCTCTGGATGGCAGTGGAAATATTGATGTGAACATTTCGATCGGTACCATCTTCAGTATTTACAGAAGAGTAAGTGAATTAGGAAAGCCTGCAACAAAAGAAGATTTTTTACAACCCGGTAATAAACAAGTGGCAGCAGGTTATGTTATTTATGGTTCATCTACCATGTTGGTATATGCAACAAGAAGAGGTGTGAATGGATTTACATTAGATCAATCTATTGGTGAATTTAGTTTAAGTCATCCTAACATTCAATGCCCGCCATCAGGGAAAATTTATTCAGTGAATCACGGTAATTTTTTCCAATATGAAGAAAAAGTAAGAAGCTATATCAATGGTTGTCAGAAGAAAGATAAACATACAGGAGGACCATACACTCAGCGTTACATAGGAAGCATGGTGGCTGATGTACATCGCAATTTATTGAAAGGTGGCATATTTATGTATCCCGGAACAACTGATAAACCTAACGGCAAACTACGTTTGTTGTATGAGTGTAATCCTTTTGCCTTTATTATAGAAGTAGCAGGTGGTAAAGCCACCAATGGGAAACAAAGAATATTAGATGTACTACCCACTGAGTTACATCAACGCACACCTTTCTTTGTAGGAAGTAAAGACATGATGAATGAATTGGAAACTTATTTAAATGCTTGATTTGATTATGAAAAAATGGATATTATTTTTAGTCATAGTGTTTTTTGTTCAACATTCCTTCTCACAACAAGCTGTCGATAGTAAGAAGATGAATTATATTATCATGTCGAAACCCAATAATATTTTTTATCACGATAGTTTATTCAGAGGAAGCAGTCAATACAAGGATTTGTTTTATCGAACAAATGATCAACAATTTATTAATCTTTTTCAAAAACATCAATCCAATAAAGTTGTTGGCGGTGTATTAAGTTTTATTGGTGCATTTGCAACAGGTTTTGGTGTGGCTTAT
This sequence comes from uncultured Chitinophagaceae bacterium, assembly GCA_903881425.1. Taxonomy (GTDB): domain Bacteria; phylum Bacteroidota; class Bacteroidia; order Chitinophagales; family Chitinophagaceae; genus CAILAF01. The sequence continues at coordinate 17,833 of CAIRTF010000093.1, forward strand.
GCAACATCTAATAACGGAAATAAAACATCTGGTTGGATCATTGCCGGAAGCGGATTTGCAGCAACTTTAGTGGGTGGGGTATTAACTTTTTCAGGACAAAGAAATTTGCAACAGGCCGTTGAATTATTCAATGCAAAATATAATAAATCCACTGTTGGTATTGGTGTTTCTCCAACGAATGCAGGATTGGTTTTAAATTTTTAATTATGAGTAACACAATTATTGAAGTAAAGAATTTGTATAAAAAATATGGTGATTTTGAAGCTGTTAAACATATCAGCTTTGAAGTAATGGAAGGAGAAATATTCGGATTATTAGGTCCGAATGGTGCCGGCAAATCAACAACATTAGAAATTATTGAAACCTTACGCGAAAAAACAAGCGGTGAAGTTTTTGTAAATGGAATGAATTTAGATAAAGAGCCCAATCATATCAAACGCATTATTGGTGTACAATTGCAAACAAGCGGCTATTATCCTAATTTGAATTTGGTAGAATTGATCAATCTCTTTGCAGGTTTATATAATGAACCAACTGATCCTTTGATCTTGTTGGATAAAGTGAATCTTCGCGATAAAGCAAAGGCGAAATACAAAGAATTGAGCGGCGGACAAAAACAAAGATTCTCCATTGCCACAACTTTAATCAATAAACCCAAAATTATTTTCCTTGATGAACCTACAACAGGTTTAGATCCGCAGGCCAGAAGAAATTTATGGGATCTGATTTTAGATATTCGTAAAAGTGGTACAACGGTTATCATCACTACACATTATATGGATGAAGCAGAAGTATTGTGTGATAGAGTAGCCATAATTGATAGCGGAAAGATTATTGCCATTGCTTCTCCTGATAAATTAATAGATGATCTGGTAGCAACCGGGTTTGAAAGGCCAAAAGAAGTAAAGAAAGCAAGTTTGGAAGATGTGTTCATTCATTATACAGGTCGTTCGTTGCGTGATGAATAACGTGAATGGTGAATGTGCAATAGTAATAATTATAAATCTGAAATTGTAATTTGTAAATAGTATATATGATTGATCCTCGCTATCCCATCGGCAAATATGAACCGCAAGTATTTTCTCATGAACAAAAAGAGAAATGGTTATTGGATTTAAAATTCTTGCCGGAAGATCTGGAGCAAGCTCTACAAAATTTAGATGAGCATCAATTGAATACAGCTTATCGTGAAGATGGTTGGACAGTTCATCAATTGGTGCATCATGTGGCGGATAGTCATATGAATGCGTATATGCGCTTTAAATTAGGCTTAACAGAAAATGCTCCAACCATCAAACCCTATAATGAAAAAGAATGGGCGAAGTTGGCAGATAATAATGTGCCCGTAAATGTTTCTCTTACATTATTACATGCATTACATCAACGCTGGGTTGCATTGATTAAAGACATGACTGAAACTGATTTTGAAAGAACAGTTG
>CAIRTF010000094.1 GCA_903881425.1 uncultured Chitinophagaceae bacterium
TCTCCTGCACCCCCAATGATTGCGCCTAGTTTTAGGGATGCTGCCAATAACACAGAGGTTTTCAGCGTAATCATGTGCAGGTATTCTTCAAATAAAACAGCTTCTTGTTTTTCGAAGTCCATATCCAGCTGTTGTCCTTCGCATACCTCAGCAGCCGTTTTATTAAACAGGTCTATCACTGCTTTAATGTGTTCTAGGCTTATTTTGTTAATATAGTCATACGCTTTTATCATCATCACATCACCGCAAAGCAATGCCACACTACTACCATATTTAGTATGCACTGTTTCCATTCCACGCCTAAGTGGAGCAGCATCCATAATGTCGTCGTGCACCAAAGTAAAATTATGAAAAAGCTCTATGGCAATCGCAACTTGGTAGGCATCTTCGCTGATGTCACCAAACAATTCATTCCCCATCAAACACATTACAGGGCGTATTCTTTTTCCACCAATACCTAGAAAGTAATTGCAAGGTTCGTATAGGCTTGCGGGATGTTTTGGAAAGTGAGGGATGTTGAAACGTGCAATAAATTCGTGTGCTAATTCTTGAAAACTGTGCATCCAGCAAAACTAAATTAAAAACGATTAGTAAGGAAAATAAATAGTGATTAACGGTTATTGATTATTTAATAATCATCAATTAAGTTACACTCTTGAATAATTAAATTAGCGGGTTAGTAAAATAGAAGTAGGCTAACTAGTACAAAAATAAAGAAAGGCATAATAGATTATGGCGAATACAGCCATTACTATGGCATCAGATTTTAATTCTAGCCACTTCTTTTTAGCTATTAGTAATTGATAAGCCAGATAGCAAATAAATGCGACTGGCGTACCAGCATACCTCAACAGAATTAAAAAACTAACTAAAGACATGGTGTTTTTTTTTAATCAATTTATGGTTTACTTTCTTACTCAAAGATGCAAGTTTATTAAAAAAAATCACTATTGTCCGAGATAAATAAATAAATGGGGTTTCGTCCTCTGAAACTATTGTCATCATTGAATCGCATTTTTAAAATCAAAAGCAGGGGGGGGTAGAATTAATCAAACAGATTTCCTGTATCGGGTTTATTGTCCTTATTTCTCGACCTTTTTTTATTATGCAATGCCAGCAATTCCTTTATGCTGATATAATTCGGAAGGTGCATCCTTAAAATGGACACCATATTGCTGAATGCCATTTTGGATTTGTTTTGATAATGGATATGACTCAGTAATAAAAGGGCAATCAGTGAACACCATATCTGTATTTCAATTGCATTTTGGTTGTCCCCCAAAAAGTAATGGAGTGGGAAGTTCTGCTTTAGCTTTTTAAAGAACAATTCAATACGCCACCTGTACCTGTAAATATCGGCAATTACTTGTGCTTCCAATTCAAAGTTGTTGGTGATGAATTCATAAACCCTGTTCCCGTCCGCATCCCACCATGCTATCCTTCGTAGCTGGAGGGTATGTGTTTTCCCTTCGGCATCCTTATAGTGTTGCTCGATTGTTTCTTCTTTTAATACGGCGGCAGGTGTCTTATCGGTCAGTATCCTTTCGCTTATACTTGTATAAATCGCATTGTCCTTCTGCCTAGTGATAAAATATACACCTGACGCTGTAAACGCCGCAAACTGTACATAGTTGTTATAGCCTTTATCGAAGGTCAGGAAAGAACCTTTCGGCAGTTTGATGTATTGCAGGAATTGTTGGTCATTATCTGCGGCAGCATTGAACTGGACCAAAACAGGCATCAATGTGGCACCGTCCAGCATTGTGTTCTTTTTTATCCCGCCTTTCTTCTTCCCATTGGCGGAATGCCTCCCCGTTGTCTTGAGTATCGCCTTGAACAAAGAAAACACGGTTGAGTCCACTAAAAACAGCTTTGAAAGCACCGATTTTGGCAGGGTGCTGTCCGAGATAGCCCCTTTATACTTCCCGTTTAAATGATTGAAAACCTCTTGGAAGACAAGCGATGACCGCCGTTTGTTTGCATCGGAAAGTGTACTTCTTGGTGGCACTTCCTGAATGTTGACATGATTGAGCTTCCCTTCATAAGCCTCAAGTCCCATACAGGTTTCACGCAATGAAGTACATCCTGCAAGGACTGAAAACATCATAGTCGCAAAGTGTTCCCACGACTTTAATCGCTTGGCTTTATAGTCCGATCTTAATTTGATGAAGATGGGGGCAAGTTCATTTTTGGGGCATAAAGAAAGTATTTGGGACAGGATGTGCTGTCCGAGATACGTCGTAGATTTGTTCATAATTGTAGGTCTGATGAGTGGTATCAACAAACCAACAAAAAAGGGGGCTAATTGCCCCCTTTACTACTTTTTATCTTTATTTATCTCGGACAACAGTGATTAAAAATAACTAGTCTCAAATAATTACAGATATGTATTATTCAACTTAAATCATAAAACAACCAAATAAAAGCACTTAGTTAGTATTGTATCGAACTCTAAATTTAA
>CAIRTF010000095.1 GCA_903881425.1 uncultured Chitinophagaceae bacterium
GCTTTTCTTTTTCATTCAAAAACAAAATACAAGCACACAAAAATTATTGAAACACCAACAAAAGTTATTCCGTATAAAACCAAACTATACCATTCGGGAAATACTTGTAAGATGGTCATTACGCAGCTTAGAAATCCAAGAAAAGCACCAATAGACATTAATACAAATCCTTTAAATTGCTTTTTGGCATTGCGTTGTTTCTTAAATTCTTTGATATAATGTGTTACGTCATCCGCTTGTAAACCTTTTTGTTTTAATTCAACTTCAACGGATTCTAATGAAAGATTGTTGGTTACCCAATCTTTAATGATTGACGGATTAATAGAAGCATTATATGACATGGCAAGGATTTATCAATCGTTATTCACTGCTTCACTTTCAAATTCATTTCAAAATAGAAAAAATTCTTTAAACAAAATAATTGTTGTGCATTTATTCAATCAGTATTTTAGTTAAGTGAATAATTTTTTTAGCAATCTTTTAAATGCATGGTCATTAGAAATTCTATTTTATTGATATTGTTTTTTAGCGCATCAATTCATATTTGTATGGCACAGAACCCGCAGTATTATGTGCATGATGCAAACCTTATTAATCCAATGTATGGAAGTGCTAAAGAATTAAAAGGTAAAACTTATATCATTAATTGTTTTGTATCGGATGATAAAAGAGGATGGAAGATAGATGAAAAAAAAATGAAGATTGCAGAAGAGGCAGAAGGTTTGGGATGGATTCAATGGTATAAAAAAGATTGGGGTATTAATGACATTTCTTTTGATATTTTTAATCTGGGGTTGGAGAAAGATATTAAAATTGAAAAGATTGAACGAACAGAAAACCTCAATAAACCAAAAAGTTTAACTGTTCCGATAGTTATGAATGCTGCAGGTTACAATGATTTATCTGCTTTTTATGATTCGGTAAAAAATGCTACACAAGCCGATAATATTCTATTGATCATCTTTGCTAAAAAGGCAAGCAGAAGTTATGCTTTGCCTTCCAATTCGAATAATAAAAGCAATGAGCGTTTTTTAGAAGGTGCTATTGTATTTCGGGAAACATATTATGAAAAACCTTCTTCAGCCTCTACTGTCATTCATGAAATGCTGCACTTATTTGGTGCAAGAGATATTTATCACGATAAACAAATTGACCGTGATGCGGAGATTGAAAAGAAAATGACCACTGTTTTTCCTAACAGCATTATGCTGGAAGGCTCAAATAAGGAAATCGGTGATTTGCGAATAGATCAGCTAACAGCTTGGTGCATTGGATGGTCTCATAGTTATTGGGGTTGGTACGAATATTTCGGGCCTTTAAGTCGGGTAAAAAAATAATATATATAAGACCTTACCGTTCATCAGTTAAAAATGTAATTTGTATTCTTAACAAACCATTTATATATCTATTTTTTTATCATGTTCTAAAAATGTTGTACATTTGCACTATCATTTCGGGACGCATAAGCATAGTTAATAACTACAACGGATGATGTAACCTTACCAGCTTTACGCTAACGATTTACTGGTTTTCTTACTTCCGCGACACATCCCGAAACATAAAATTTATTTAAGAACAAAAAAGGATATACTATGAAAAGTAATGTAATGTCTTCTATGATACACATGGAAGAGAATGAACTGCAAAAATTAGTAGCTGAAGTGAAAGAAACAATCGCTACGGATGTTGATGTAATGAATGTGAAAAAGGAAAGTTCTTTTGATGCAGCCAAGTTATGGAATGTGCAGAAGCAAATGAAACCTGCATTAAGATCGAAATTAACGAATAGATGGGGTCTTTAATCTGATTATATCTTCATCAAAAGTTTTAATTCCTGCATCATATGCAGGAATTTTTTGTTTCAGAAGTTTCTGTTTCATTCACTAAAGGTTTGTATATTGAAAATCAATTCATGCTTTATCAAAAGCATTTCACCGATTTTTTATTTTTGGTTTGATGCTTTGTTTATTTTGAAACCTTAAAACCTGTTATCAACATGAAACAAAACAAAAGAAAATTTTTTGTAACCGCTTTATTGATGATGCTTGGAGCTATAGGAATACTGTCATTCAATATTATTCAACAGCCTCAACCACGTAAATTGCAAAACATTAAAGCTTTGCCTGCCGATTGGACTTATCAGCAAGTAGATCATTTGATGGATCAATACAAAGTTGATCTTGGTGTGAATTGCCGATATTGCCATGCTGCTGATAAAAACAATCCCCGCAGAAATGATGTGGTGAGTGATGATAATCCAAAAAAAGATATTGCCAGAGAAATGATTCGCATGACTGCCGAATTAAATCAAAAATATATTTCTGTATTACCACATGCCGATACTGTTAAAGTTCAATTGGTAACATGTAACACATGTCATCGTGGTGCACCAAAACCTTTTGGGCCTGCAGTTGCTCAACAATTACCACCGCAAGGCCCGCCACCACAACCTGCTCAAAAAGGAAAATAATTTTAAGATATCAATCATTAACCTTTGCAATTGATTTTGCAAAGGTTATTTTGTGTCCTTAATTAATCAGTAAATGAGGTTAGGTATTATTTCAGATTGTGTTCATATTCAAAAACCTGACGGCTCTGTTGGAACAGAGACGCATATCTTATTACATCAATTAGAATCATTGGCTGATTATTTTGATGAAGTAACCATTGCTTGTCCTTTTATTGCATATGATCAGATAAAGTAGCTACCTATTATTCAAACAAAAAATTTTCTTTTATTCAATTGCCTGATGTGGGTGGTAATGGAATGATGAATAAATTACAATTGCTGAAAACCATTCCAAAGTGGTGGAGAGTATTTAAGCAAATAGATAAAAGATCGGATATTGTTTATCAACGATTTCCTAATAATTTAAATATTCCCGGCTTTTTTTATTTCTATTTCAAACAAAAAAAAGTATTTGCTACCTATACAGGCACATGGCTTCATTATAAAAATGAACCATTTACTTATCGTTTGCAGAAATGGTTGTTGAAAAAATATTTTCGCGGACCTGTTTGGGCTTATTTAGATAAACCTTCCAAAGATGCTAAGATTAAGATGGGATTCAGTCCGTCTTATTCAAAAAAAGTATGGGATGAAGAAACATTGCAGATAGAAAAACGCCTAGAACGATTGCGAGAGGAAGGATTAAAAACATTAAAACTCATTAGTGTAGGTGCATTTGTACCAAATAAAAATCAGCAGTTTATTTTAAATACTTGCGTGGTATTAAAGCGCTTAAATATTCCATTTCATCTGACATTAGTCGGAGATGGGTATTTAAAAGAAACATATCAGCATTTTATTGCGCAAAATAATTTGACTGCATCTGTTAGCATAGCCGGAAAAAAAACAGCAGATGAATTAAGGCAGTTATATCGAGAAAATGATTTTGTTTTACAGGCACCTGTTCAGGAAGGTTTTGGAAAAGTACCCATTGAAGGTTTTTTTCATGGGTTGATACCTATTTTAAGTGATGTTGCTTTGGCAAGGGCAATAACGTCTAATAATCGAGGTTTTATTTTTTCAATTCAAGAAGAGCATTCGCTTGTGGAATTATTGCAAAATTTGTTGCTTCAGCAAGCTGATTTTCCTGCTATGATTCTTAATGGGCGTGAATTTGCGATTTCTCAAACTTTAGAAGCATGGTCTGCTGAATATGCC
>CAIRTF010000096.1 GCA_903881425.1 uncultured Chitinophagaceae bacterium
AATCGGGGTACTACTTCTAATAATTATGGTTTTTATTCTATCACCATTCCAATCGTTAAAGATTCTATCGAATTACAATTTTCTTTTGTGGGTTATCAATCTGCACGATATAAATTATTATTGAAAGCAGATCACTAGTGTTTTGATGTTTTAAATATAAGTTCTTTGAAAGTTTTGTCTGTATTGGGTTTCAGGTGTTTTAGTGCCTACCACGATTTGAAAAATTTGTGATTTTGTCTTAATATAACACCTTGATAATCAATTTATATGAATCAAGGTACTTATTTGTTCTCACAGCTTATTTCAATCATTTCGCCAACTAGTTTTAAAACCTGTGTTAAAAGGTATAATGGTGATTATAAAACAAAACATTTTAACTGTTGGCGGCAATATCTCTGTATGGTTTTTGGTCAACTTACTCATAGAGAAAGTTTATCTGATACTATCCTTTGTTTAAAAGCCAACGCTAATAAATTATATCACATTGGCATTGGTGAAGCAATTGCCAAAAGCACTTTATCGACTGCCAATGAAAATAGAGATTGGCGAATTTTCGCTGACTTTGCTTGGGTACTAATCAAAGAAGCCCAAACGTTATATGTTGGCGAAAAAGATCTAGAACTCTCCATTGATAATCCTGTTTTTGCAATTGATGCTTCAACTATCGATATGTGTCTTTCGCTTTTCCAATGGGCTAATTTTAGATCAACAAAAGCTGGAATAAAACTTCATGTTCAACTTGATTTAAGATCGGCTATTCCGGAGTTTATTCAAATAACACCCGCTGCAATTCATGAGGTTAATATTCTTGATACAATATCTTATCAGATTGACAGCTTTTACATACTGGATAGGGGTTACATCGATTATGAACGACTGTATCGAATCCAAACTTCAAAAGCATTTTTCGTTATTAGAGCAAAAGAAAATATGAATTTTAAATGCGTAAAGTCTAATAAGAAAAACCGGGCTCTTGGTATTCTAGCTGACCAATTAATAAATGTTCAAGGGCATTATGCATCTATAAATTATCCTGCAAAAATTAGACGCGTTAAATACTATGATGAAGAACATAATCGAGTACTTGTCTTCCTAACCAATAACCTAGAATTAGAAGCAACAGAAATTGCAAAACTGTATAAACACCGATGGAAGATTGAATTGTTTTTTAAGTGGATTAAACAGAACTTAAAAATTAAAACATTCTGGGGTACCAGTGAAAACGCAGTGAAGGTTCAGATATGGATTGCCATCTCAGTTTACATAATTGTGGCTATCGCAAAAAAAAGATTTAACCTAAAACAATCTCTATATGAAATTCTACAAGTTATCAGCATATCTGTCTTTGACAAAGTGCCAATAAATGAACTTTTCGCAAACCCAATACAACAAAATTTCAAAGAGCTAAATCGTAACCAATTGAATATCTTCGACTAATATCAAAACGCTAGTGAAAGCAGATGAAAGATTAGATGTGGCTTTGCAATCGGTTAATACCTTACAGGAAGTTGTGGTAATGGCTGCAAAGAGAAATGATCCGGTACAGAGAAGTCAGAT
>CAIRTF010000097.1 GCA_903881425.1 uncultured Chitinophagaceae bacterium
GGGCAAATTCAATTGATTTAAAAAAGAAATATCAATTTTATTAGTTGACCATTTTGATGAAACGATCCTTGATAATTTTTCTTTGTTGATATTAGCCAAGAACAAAGCATCATCATTCCAATCTAACTTTTTCATATCAAACATTCCGGTTGACGCTGCAACAGAATAATCAACTACATATTCCTTGATAAAATGATAGAATATAAATTCTTTAATAGAAATAAATTTATATGCAGCATAAAAAATTTCAGGTTGATGTTTTTGTAACCACATAATTTTTGTCAGCGGCAACATAGGATGAACCGGGACACCGCTTTTAATATAAATGTCTTTTACTTTTCCATTTTTAATAACTTCTTCAGCCTCATTAATGCTTCTTGTATCCGACCACAGCATTAGTTGTGTTAAAGGTTCATTGTTTTTATCAACTGCCATTAAACTATGCATGTGAGAGCTAAAACAAATACAAATTGAATTGGACGATGATGGAATATTTTTTAGTAATAGAAAAACTTGTTGCGCAATTTTTTTAGGATCTGATTCTTGGTAACCCGTTTCCGGTTCATTGGTTGTATAAAAATTTTGCGCAGTATAAATGATATTGCCCTGTTCGTTTAATAAACAAACTTTTACCGATCCGGTTCCAATATCAATTCCCAAAAAATTCATAAAAGAAAGATATTGATAAAATGCAGACAATAAAAAAACCTCAACATGATTGCTGAGGTTTTTATTAGATAGTTGTGTGCTTACATTATGCTAAATCAAAACGGTCAAGGTTCATGACTTTGTTCCATGCGGCTATAAAATCATGTATAAATTTTTCTTTACCATCTTCACATCCATACACTTCAGCAATAGCACGAAGTTCCGAATTAGAACCAAAGATTAAATCAACACGAGAGCCTGTCCATTTTAATTCATCGGTATTGCGATCGCGTCCTTCAAAAATATCTTGGTGTTTGGAAATGGCATTCCATTTTGTATTAAAATCTAGCAGATTCACAAAAAAATCATTTGTTAATGACTCCGGATTTTTAGTGAATACGCCATGTTTGGAATGATCGAAATTCGTATTGAGAACACGCATACCACCAATAAGAACAGTCATTTCAGGCGCAGTAAGTGTAAGCAGCTGAGCTTTATCAACCAACATTTCTTCTGCAGATACAGCGTATTCAGTTTTTGAATAATTACGGAAACCATCTGCAAGTGGCTCTAAGACAGCAAAGGATTCAACATCTGTTTGTTCTTGCGATGCATCGGCGCGTCCTGGAGTAAAAGGAACAATCACGTTATAACCCGCGTATTGCGCAGCCTTTTCAATGCCCGCACATCCCGCTAAAACAATCAGATCAGCTATAGAAACACTCTTACCATCCAGTTGATTTTTGTTGAATTCTTTTTGAATATTTTCTAATGTTCTTAATACTTTATCTAATTGAACAGGATTGTTTACTTGCCAAAATCTTTGTGGTGAAAGACGAATTCTTGCTCCGTTTGCACCACCTCGTTTATCAGAGCCACGAAATGTTGATGCAGAAGCCCATGCGGTAGATACTAACTGAGATACAGATAATCCGGAATTTAGGATTTTTGTTTTTAATTCAGCAATATCTTTATTATCAATCAATTTATTTGTAACAGCAGGAATCGGATCTTGCCAAATTAATTCTTCTGTCGGAACTTCTTGACCAAGATAGCGAGAACGAGGTCCCATATCACGATGCGTTAGTTTAAACCATGCACGAGCAAAAGCATCTGCAAATTCATTCGGATGCTCATAAAAACGTCTTGAAATTTTTTCGTATTCGGGATCTATTCTTAATGCAAGATCGGTGGTAAGCATTGTTGGCGCATGGTTTTTTGATGGATCATGCGCATCGGGCACCGTTCCGGAACCTGCACCCGCCTTTGGTTTCCATTGATGTGCACCTGCAGGACTTTTGGTTAATTCCCATTCATATCCGAAAAGATTCTCAAAATAATTATTGCTCCATTTGGTTGGCGTTGTCGTCCAAGCACCCTCAAGTCCGCTGGTAATGGTATTTGAGCCATTACCGCTTTCAAAAGAATTTTTCCAACCGAGGCCCTGTTCTTCAATACTTGCTGCAGCGGGTTCTTTACCCACATATTTACTTGGGTCTGCAGCGCCATGTGTTTTACCAAAAGTATGACCCCCTGCAATTAAAGCTACTGTTTCTTCATCATTCATTGCCATTCGAGCAAAGGTTTCGCGAATATCACGAGCTGAAGCAAGCGGGTCGGGCTTTCCGTTTGGACCTTCAGGGTTTACATAGATTAAACCCATCTGAACAGCAGCAAGAGGATTTTCTAATTCACGATCTCCTGCATAACGCTTATCACCTAACCATTCTTTTTCATTACCCCAATAAATATCTTCTTCGGGCTCCCAAATATCTTCACGTCCACCACCAAAACCGAATGTTTTAAAGCCCATTGACTCAAGCGCACAATTACCTGTAAGAATCATAAGATCTGCCCACGATAATTTTTTACCATATTTTTTTTTGATTGGCCAAAGCAATAATCTGGCTTTGTCGAGGTTTGTATTATCCGGCCAACTATTCAATGGTGCAAATCGTTGACTACCCGAACCGGCTCCACCACGACCATCTGCAATTCTATATGTGCCGGCACTATGCCAAGCCATACGAATGAAAAGTGGACCATAATGACCATAGTCTGCAGGCCACCAATCTTGCGAATTTGTCATCAAATCAAAAATATCCTTCTTCACTGCATTCAAATCGAGTTTTTTAAACTCTTCTGCATAGTTAAACGATTCTCCCATTGGATTAGACAATGAAGAATGTTGACGAAGGATGTTTAATTTTAATTGATTGGGCCACCAGTCACGATTTCCCGTACCATTGCCTGCACTTTGTTTTGAGGTGATGCCATGAGGGAATGGGCATTTACTTTCACTATTAGTTTGACCCGATGGGCCAAGAGGATTATGTTCCATATTTTATTCTATTATTTTTAGTGTAAAATTATGCTATTAACAACTAATTGATTTACTAACTCGGATGTATTAATAATATAAATGCACAAAAGCATCAGGATAATTTAGCAATAAATAAGAACACTGTAATTGATGGATTGTTTATATGATAAAATTAAAAAACCCCAACATTACTGCTGAGGTTTTTAAAGCGTGGTATGGGCCGGGATCGAACCGGCGACACAAGGATTTTCAGTCCTTTGCTCTACCGACTGAGCTACCGTACCTTGCTGTTCAATTATATCAAAAAAGACATAAAGGGCTGCAAATATAAGCGGTCAAACTAAATTGAAAAAATCAAATATTATAGGCAGCTAATTAAAACTCACAATTCTTTGGTGTTCTTGCAAAAGCAATTACATCACGAATATTGGTCATGCCTGTAACAAATTGAACCATTCTTTCAAAGCCCAATCCAAAACCGGCATGCGGTACAGAACCAAAACGGCGTGTATCTAAATACCAACTCATTTCTGCGGCTGGACTATGCATATCTTTCATTCTTGCTTCTAATTTTTCTAATCTTTCTTCACGTTGAGATCCGCCAACAATTTCACCAATACCCGGTGCCAAAATATCCATCGCAGCAACTGTTTTGCCATCATCATTCATACGCATATAAAATGCTTTGATGGCAGCAGGATAGCCCGTAACGATAACGGGTTTCTTGAAATGTTTTTCAACCAAATATCTTTCGTGTTCACTTTGCAGATCAATTCCCCATTTAACATCGTATTGAAATTTTTTCTTTTTATAATGATTACTTTCTAATAAAATATTAATTGCATCAGTATAAGTAATTCTCTCAAAGGCGTTATTCAAAACAAATTCTAATTTTTCAATCAACCCTAATTCGCTGCGCTTGTCTTGTGGTAATTGTTTTTCTTCATCAGCCAAACGTTGTGATAAGAATTCAATGTCATCACGATTATGATTCATTACATATTGAATCAAATATTTAATGAACTCTTCCGCTAAATTCATATTGTCTTCAATATCATGAAAAGCCATTTCGGGTTCAATCATCCAAAACTCTGCCAAATGCCTTGCTGTGTTTGAGTTCTCGGCTCTGAATGTCGGACCGAAAGTATAAATTTCACTAAATGCCATTGCGCCCAATTCACCTTCTAATTGTCCGCTTACAGTTAAGTTGGTGCTCTTGCCAAAAAAGTCTTCTTTAAAATTAATAGAGCCGTCTTCATTTTTTGGAGCAGTTCCATCAATAGGTAATGTAGTTACACGAAACATTTCACCGGCACCTTCTGCATCACTTGCGGTGATGATGGGTGTATGCAAATACACAAATCCTTTTTCATTAAAGAATTGATGAACAGCGAATGCCAATGCATGACGAACACGAAAAACAGAACCGAATGTGTTGGTACGAAAACGCAAATGAGCAATCTCTCTTAAAAATTCTAAACTATGTTTTTTCGGTTGCAATGGATATTTTTCTGCATCACTATCGCCTAATATTTCAACTAATGTTGCCTTTACTTCAATGCTTTGTCCTTTACCCAATGATGCAACAACAATACCCTTTACTTTTAATGACGCACCGGTTGTAATACGTTTTAGATAAGCATCCTCTAATAAACCCAACTCAACCACAACCTGTAAATTATTATTGGTGCTGCCATCGTTCAATGCTATAAACTGATTATTGCGGAAGGTGCGAACCCATCCCATAACAATAACTTCTTGTCCGGTTACTTTGCTTTGCAGTAGCGACTTAATTTTGATTCTGTTGTTAAACATGCTGATTTGTTCAAAAGTGAAAATTCAAAAAAAATAAAACGGGTTGCAAAGATAAGCCCAATCTGTGTTACAACAAGTTGAAGCGATTGCGACGTAAGAAAAGTATCAGAGAATTACCCAAGCCGGCATCACAAAAAAATTATTGGATATAAACAATTTGCTGTAACATTGCAGTGGAAACAAACTGAATTCGTCTTCTTTTTTGCTCTCGATTTATCAGTTTACTTCGTTTCCCACAATAACACAACTATATTTTTTCAATTCTCTATAGAACAGATCAATATTTAAACTAAAACAGAACATTTCTTTCACTTAACAGAATTTATGTACGACATATTGCAATTGAACGACATGCTGGTTCCGGAATTACTCGATGTTGCCGAGCAGCTTTCTATTCCTAATGCTAAAAAATTAAACAAGCAAGATCTTGTTTATAAAATTTTAGATAAGCAGGCATTACAAGCCAGCGAAACCAAAGAAGGTGCTAAAAAACCAAGAGCCAGAAAACCCCTGACCATTAAAGCATCTACCGGAAATGGAACCGAAGAAGCAGAGGTAATGCAAGAGGCACCTGCAGCAGAAAAACAAGTTGCTAAAAAGGGGCCGGTTCGTAAAAACATTAAACCGGTTGAAACGAATGATGAAGCATCGGAACAATTAGCACAACAATTATTACAGGCAACAGCAACAAGCAACGAAGAAAATAATAATAACACTTCAACAGAAGTGCCACAGGCAAATGAAAATGGCGCACCACCACCGCAACAGCCACGACAAAATTTTCGTCAGCCTGTATTTAATATTGAATTTGATGGAGTGATTTTCGGCGAAGGTGTTTTAGAAATGATGCCGGATGGTTATGGTTTTCTTCGTTCGAGCGATTATAATTATTTATCATCACCGGATGATGTATATGTTTCTCCATCTCAAATAAAATTATTCGGATTAAAAACCGGAGATACGATTAGCGGCTCTGTTCGTCCGCCGAAAGAAGGCGAAAAATATTTTGCGTTATTAAAAGTAGATGCTATCAATGGAAAACGTCCCGATGAAATTCGCGATCGTGTTCCTTTTGATTATCTCACGCCATTATTTCCTTTCGAGAAATTAAATTTATTTACTTCTCCAACAAATTACAGCACTCGCATCATTGATATTTTTACACCCATTGGTAAAGGGCAACGCGGATTAATTGTTGCACAACCAAAAGTGGGTAAAACAGTTTTATTGAAAGAAGTAGCTAATGCTATTGCTGCCAATCATCCTGAATGTTATTTAATGGTAGTGTTGATTGATGAAAGACCGGAAGAAGTTACCGATATGGAACGCAGTGTTAAAGCAGAAGTTATCGCTTCTACTTTTGATGAGCCTGCAGAAAAACATGTGAAGGTTTCTACTATTGCATTGCAAAAAGCAAAACGATTGGTAGAGTGCGGACATGATGTGGTGATATTATTAGATAGTATTACTCGTTTAGCACGCGCACACAATACGGTTGCACCCGCAAGTGGTAAGGTGTTAAGTGGTGGTGTGGAAGCGAATGCCATGCAAAAACCAAAACAATTTTTTGGTGCTGCCAGAAAAATAGAACATGGCGGATCATTAACCATTTTAGCAACAGCATTGATTGAAACAGGAAGCAAAATGGATGAAGTGATCTTTGAAGAATTTAAAGGAACCGGTAATATGGAATTAGTGTTGGATAGAAGATTGGCTAACAGAAGAATTTTCCCTGCCATTGATTTAGTTGGCTCTTCAACAAGACGTGATGATTTGTTATTGGATAAAGAAGTTTTACAACGTATGAATATTCTTCGCTTATTCTTGAATGATATGAATACCGAAGAAGCCATGAATGAATTATTAAAACGTATGCGTGGAACAAAAGATAATGAAGAGTTCTTATCAAGTATGAACAGATAAAGTTATAAGAAGAAGCCGCATTTAATGTAATGCGGCTTTTTATTTTATGAGTATAAATCCCCCGCTAAATATTTCATTCCCGAATCGCAGGCAACTGTAACAACAGTGTGATTAGGTCCTAGGTGTTTTCCTAATTCAATCGCTGCACAAACATTCATTCCGGTTGATGTTCCTGCAAAAATGCCTTCCATAGAAGCCAATGCCCTTGCGGTTTCCCGAGCCTTTGTTTCATCAATCGCTTTTGCTTCGTCATACACATCTTTTGTTAGTAATGGAGGAATGATGCCTGATGCAACACCTTCGATTCTATGACTTCCTTTTATTCCTTTTGATAAAAACGCAGCCGATGCCGGTTCTAATGCAATTACTTTTGTTTGTGCATTTGCTTTTTTTAATTCTTTCGATACACCGCTTAACATACCCGCTGTTCCAACACCCGCACAAAAAATATCAATTTGTTTATTTAATTGTTGAATAAGTTCTTTTCCCAAATTTGCATAACCAATTTTTGCATCAGTATTATAAAATTGTTTGGTCCAATAGTAACCATGTTCTTTTACCAATTGCCGAACACGCTCTTGCATTTGAATAAATAATTCCGGAGTTATTTTTCCGCCATCACTTTTAATGATATCTAAATCAGCACCGAATAATTTTATACTTTGTAATTTTTCTTTAGCAAACGCATCTGAGGAAACCGCTTTTAATTTATATCCTTTCACCGCACACACAAATGCCAATGATGTTCCGGTGCTGCCGCCTGTGAATTCAACGAAAGTGCCGCCGGGATTGATATCTCCGCGTTTCTCCGCTTCTTCCACAATAGCTAATGCCATTCTATCTTTATAGGAACCGGTCGGATTAAAATATTCCAGCTTCACATAAATATCTGCACAATGTTGCGGAATAATTTTATTCAATTTAACCAGTGGTGTATTACCAATAGTTTCTAAAATATTTTTACTGATGTTGTGAAGCATGGTTGAATTATTAAAAAATTATTTTAATAGCCACATATCAAACAAGTGTAAAATTCTTTTGTATTCATCGGTCCAACTGCTCGGTTCTACAAAACCATGATCTTCTGCCGGATAAACTGCCATACTCCAATTATCTTTTCCTAATTCAATTAATCTCTGATTTAAACGAACCGCATCTTGAAAATTTACATTTTGATCTACCATTCCATGACAGATCAATAAATGATTTTTTAATCCGTTTGCAAAATTAATAGGAGATGATTTTGCATATGCAATGCTATCATTAAACGGTTCATTTAAAATATTGGCTGTGTAACCATGATTATAATGTGCCCAATCGGTAACCGGACGTAATGCAGCGCCAGCCTTAATTACATCAGGTGCAGTAAACATGGCCATCAATGTCATAAAGCCACCATAACTGCCACCATACATACCAATTCGAGTTGAATCAATTCCTAATTCTTTTACTAAATAATGTGCAGCATCTACTTCATCATCTAAATCTTTTCCGCCCATAAAACGATAAATACCCGTTCTCCAATCTCTGCCATAACCTGCACTGCCACGATAATCAATATCAATTACAGTGTAACCTTTATCGGCCAATAAATTATTGAACATATATTCACGCGGATAATTGTTGCTCCACCAATAATGTACATTTTGCAAATAGCCGGCTCCATGCACAAAAATTACAGCTGCATTATTTTTTGTTCCTTTTTTGGGTTCGTATAATCTTGCATAAATGGGTTGACCATCTCTTGCAGTGATGGTGAAAATTTTATTTTCTCTCCACCCATAACTTTTAAATTCATCGCTTGCTGCTTTATGAGTGATTTGTATTGATTTTTTATTCGCTGCATTTTCTTGAATGAATAATTCCCATGGTTTATTAATGTAAGAATAACGATAAGCGATTGTCTTTTCATCAGGAGATAATGTTACTTCATAACCCCCTGTTGCCGAAGTAATTTTTTCTTTACCTGTTCCATCAATTTTTACTTTATACCAGCTTTGTTTGCCGGGATGTTCCTCGTTGGTTAAGAGATAAAAATTTTGTTTGTTCTTACTTAATACAACATCTTGTACTTCGTACTTCCCCTGTGTGACGGGTGTTTTGACTGATGAAGTAATATTGAATGAATACAATTGAGAATAGCCCGATGCTTCACTTTGAAAATAAATTGTATTATCATCTAACCAACCTTCTTTTGCACGAAAGCCACTGATACCCGGACCATCAATCCAAGCTTCATCTCTTTGTCTGTCGATAGTTTTTATTTTTCCGTTCTCTGCATTTAATGTAACAATCCATCTATCTTTATTATCCTGCGAACGAATATCAAGTATAGCATTGCTGCCGCTTTCATTCCAAATAATATTACCGAATATTACTCCACGATTAACCATTCTTCTGTTAGCAAATTTTTTATAGTCTTTATAATAATCAGGCGCATCGGTAATGCCGGGTAATGAATCAATACTAACCATCATTACCGTATCTTTCTTTTTATCATACACATAAAAATCATAGTGACCTTGCGGGGTGCCCACTTTTGTTCTGTTATTGATATCTGTGGTATAACCACTTTCTGTTACGTAATCGGGTACAATAGTATTTTTAGCTGTTGTAGGTGCTGTATATAAACGATAGGTAACAAATCTTCCATCAGGAGAAATTTGCAAACCTTGTAAAGTTTTATCGCCAATATTGATGGTTTTTAATGTATCATCATCTTTAATTGTTTTTAAGAATGCAGTTCTAGCTTCTCTTTTTGCTTTACGCTCTTTTAAAATATCTGATGTTGCCAAAGATTGTTGTTGCAAAAATTGATCTTGTTGATTGGCGGTATTTGTTGTAACAGCAGCGCCTGCATTTCCTGCACCGGCCCTTCCTGCATTATTTCCACCACCGCCTCTGCCACCTTGCCCACCAACAAATGCACCACCCGCAAATGCAGGCGCTGCAGCAGTTTCAGCGCCACGAGCAATATTGGTAAATTGTTGTGTAATACCTGTTTTAATATTCCATCCATATAGATTTTGATTACGGGAGAAAGCAATCCACTCATCATTACCTATAAATTTCGGGTTGGTTTCTGCTTCTTCCGTTTGTGTAACACGAGTTGTTTTATTGGTCTTAATATCTAATAAAAAAATATCTCCTTTATAAGAATACACCAATTGTGTGTTACTGCTATTATATGTTCCGTTAGTAATAGCATTAGCCAATTGTACTTCGCTGTATTTTGCTTTAGAGATCTGTTTTGTTGAAAGCGAATAGACATAAGGCGAGTCAGAAAAATTTTTATCGGGATTCCAATTGAAATAAATATGCTGACCATCATAACTCCAGAAAACATTGGATGGAGAAGTGCCCACCCATTTTTGATCCTTCATAATTTTTTCAACTGTTAATTGCGATTGCGCAGAAAAAGAAATAACTAATAAACAAAATGAAATGAATACTCTCATAGCAGAAGATTTTGAATGATAAATCTATTGCATGAAAATGAAAAAACAGATTGTTTTTTATGGATGGATAAAATTAAAGATCAATTGCAGCAACATCTTTGATTGAATAATTATTTATATCTCTTGCTAAAACGACTATCTTATAATTGTGAGGATTATCATTTTTCTTCCAAATTAATTGAGCATTTGTTGAGTTCTTTGTTTCAACAGATTGGCGAACGATATTTAAATGATGTAATGTGGAACCATCATTTTCTCCTGCCAATACATGAGTGCTTGTATTTTTTTGTATCAATAAAAACTCCAACGCAATATTTTTTGTATTACAAGTTGCATTTACAGAAACAGCATTATTATTGAATGATGTTTGAACCGAAGAAATAATATTATCGAAACCCGCAGCAGAATTGATCAATTGGGGAATTGCTTTTCTATTGCTGCCCACTGCTTCAGTTTTTCCATTAATAACAGCTTGCGGTGTGTAAACAGAGGACAAATGAAATAGCGCTGCGTATTGATATTGTTTTTCAGAGAAAGAATGATTGCTGAATGAATCTACCCAACCCAAACGATTCCAATAATCTACATGATAACTCAATACAATAATATTAGTGTCTTTCGCTAATTCTTCTGTGTACTTTTCTGCAGCCGGACAGCTTGAACATCCTTCCGAAGTAAATAATTCAATAACTGTTTTATGTTTTAAATGAACAATCGCATTATTTGTTTGACAATTAGCAGAAGAAAAAACAGCAATGGCAATAATGAATAAGTATTTCATGTATTAATTTTTCAGAAAGACGAGCCTTTTCAAAAAAACTTTCATCATGATTCAAAAAATTATGTGAAAACGATTTTCTTTCCAAAAGGCATCATGGAAATTTCCATTAACTCAAAATGTTTCTTACCGAACGGAATTCCGATAATGGTAATACATAAAAGAACACCAAAAAATAAATGCGCTACTGCTGTCCATAATCCGCCACTGAATATCCAAATAATATTGGCAATGGTTTGCAAACAACCGCCACTATCTTTTGCATAGACTGCTTTTCTGCCAAAAGGCCATAATACAAAAGCAGATAATTTAAAACATTGCAATCCGAAAGGAATTAAAATAATAGTGATACACAAAAGCACACCACTAATAAAATAACAAAATGCAGAGATTAATCCACCAAACACTAACCAAATAATATTTCCAATAAAGTTGAATACAAACATTCGAATTAGTTTAAAATTATTTAATCATATCATATACAGCCCAAAAACTCATATATCCCATTATTGCAACAACAGCCCAGCCCGAAAGCCTCATCCACAAAGGATGTTGATAGCCCCTCATTAATTTTATTTTAGACGAAGCAATTAAAATAATGGCCAAAGCAATGGGTAAAATAAAACCATTCGCAATGCCGGCGAATAATAATAGTTCTTTTGGCTTACCGATAAAAACAAAAATACAGGTTGATAAAATAATGAAAATAGAAATGCACCATCTTTCATGCTTTATAAAAACCGGATGAAATGTTTTAAAGAAAGAAACAGAAGTATAAGCAGCACCCACAACTGATGAAATAGCCGCACTCCAAAGAACTACACCAAAAATTCTTAAACCAAAATTGCCGGCAGCAGATTGAAAAATGGTTGAAGCAGGATTATCTTTATCCAACACCACACCTTTGATTACCACACCAACAACTGCAAGAAATAAAATAAAACGCATGGTGGTTGAAATAATAATTCCGCTCAAAGCGCTTTTATTCACTTGCTGAATATTTTCTTTTCCTTTTATGCCCGCATCCAATAAACGATGTGCACCCGAAAAAGTGATATAACCACCAACCGTTCCGCCGACAATAGTAACAATGGCAGCGGTAGAAATTTTTTCGGGGATGAATGTGTGATGAATACTTTGTAATAAAGGGGGATGTGCTGCAAATGCAATGAATAAGGTTAATAAAATTTTTATTGTTCCTAAAATTTTTGTGAAACCATCTAACATTTTACCAATCTCTTTCACCCAAAATAATATTAAGGCAACAACACAACTAATAATAGCTCCTTCTTTGAAACTCAATCCGGTCAATACATTCAAGCCAAGTCCGCAACCTGCAATATTGCCGATGTTAAATGCAAAGCCACCTAATACTACAATAAAACATAAAAAATATCCAAGTCCCGGTAATAATTGATTCGATAGGTCTTGTGCACGTAATTCGCTTACTGTTAATATGCGCCAGGTATTTAATTGTGCGCCGATGTCTAATAAAACGGAGAACAAAATTACAAATCCAAAACTCGTTAACAGTTGTTGTGTGAATACAGTTGTTTGCGTCAAGAATCCCGGACCAATAGATGAATTGGCCATTAAAAATGCGGCACCTAAACTTGCACCACCGATACCCCCAACTCCTAAGGGGGAATTTTTAAACAGCTTTAATTTCAATACCTTTTTCTTTTAATGTTTGATGAATTTTTTTTGCAAACGCTATCGCATGTTTTCCGTCGCCATGAATGCAAATAGTATCCGATTTTATGTTGATGGTATTGCCCGAAATACTTGTCACGCTTTGCTTTTGCACCATTTGCAATACTTGTTGAATAGAAATATTTTCATCTTCAATTAATGCATTGGCTTCTTTGCGAGAAGTTAAAGAACTATCATCTTGGTATGTTCTATCTGCAAAAACTTCATTGGCTGGTTTTAAATTTATTTTTTCTGCTTCGCTGATTAAATAACTTCCGCTTAATCCGTATAAAATTAAATTTTCATCAACATCTTTGATAGCGTTAGCAATAGTTGCACTCATCTCCCTGTTTTTTGCTGCCATATTATACAAAGCACCGTGTGGTTTAATATGATGAATGTTTGCCCCAAATTCATCACAGACTTTTTGCAATAAAAAAATTTGATAGGTGATCAGATCGTATAGATCTTCTTTTGATAATTTTATTTCTGTTCTGCCAAAATTTTCTTTATCATTAAATCCGGGGTGTGCACCAATAGCTATATCATATTGTAAAGCCGCTTCCACCGTGTATTTCATCATATCTGCATTGCCTGCATGAAAGCCGCAAGCAATATTGGTGCTGCTGATAAAAGGCATTAATTGTGTGTCATTATTCATGCCCTCACCCATATCACAATTCAAATCAATCGATACCATGTTTAGATAAATATTCTTGTAAACGAAAGGTACAGGCATTTTGCAGTTGCTGCAAATATTGGTATTGTTTATAAAAAATTCCTTCGGCTTCTTGTTGATTGATCAGTTTAAATTGAACAGAGCTGTTGAAAGAATATTGTGCTAAAGATGAAATATCAGCACTAATTACATGTGCAATTCTCGGATAACCTCCGGTTGTTTGATGATCTGCCATTAAAATAATTAATTGTCCATCGGGTAATAGTTGAATCGTTCCTTTAGTAACACCTGTTGATAATAGTTGTCGGTCATGATTCGGTATTAATTTTTCATTTATCATTCTGTATCCCATTCTATCACTTTTTGAAGTAATAATAAATGAAGATGAAGTAAATATTTTTTTTGATGATTCATTTAACCATTCATATTCATTTCCTTTTATGATGTTAATAATATGATGTTGTTTGTACAAGATTTTTATATCTGCTTTCCAGTTTAAAACAATGCAATCATTGTTTTTTAATAATGATGAATAATTTAAAATTTCATTTAAATTCAACACATTATTCTTGTGCAAGTACATTCCAAAATAGCCGCCGGCATTGGCTTTCAGGTTAGTGCTATAACTGTTTAGCCATTGCGGCATATTAAAGCCACCTTTAACCGAGAAGTAACATCTGGCACCTTCTTTTATTTTTTTAAATTGTAGCACACAATTTTTTTGCACAATAACAGGCGTGTTGACAGGAACAGTTATATCATTAATGACCGCCGAAAAATCTGCACCGCTTAATGCGATCATGGTTTGTTGTTCAAATAAAAATGCAGCTGCAGGAAAATGTAATTCAATTACTGCATCGTTTAAATTATTCCCCACTAACATGTTTGCAGTTTGTGCGGCAATTATATCCATTGCACCGGTTGGATTAATGCCTAAATGCTGATGGCCGAATCTTCCGCCATCTTGAATAGTATCGGCAATGCCCTGTTTAATAATTTTTATACTCACAATAATTGTTGATTAAATTCTTCCAAACTAATCGATACAAATTCTACATCATCTCCGGCTTGTAAAAATGTTGGTTGCTCTTTTTTTGCATCAAACATTTTAACAGGCGTTCTTCCAATAATATTCCATCCACCCGGAGAATTCAACGGATAAATTCCCGTTTGTTTTCCGGCAATACCAACGCTACCGGCTATAATGTCTGTTCTTGGTGTTGACTTACGCGGTGCTGCAATTCTTTCATCTACTTTTCCCATATAAGCAAAGCCGGGCAAGAACCCTACCATGTATACGCGATATTTTTTTTGTGTATGTATTTGAATGAATTCTTCTACCGAAACATTTTTTTTTGTTGCCAATTCAACAATATCTAATGCAATTGATGAATCATAGCAAACGGGAATTTTTACTAATCGATGATTGATTGTAGTTTGATCATTTTGCGTTAATAAAATATTTTCTAGCCAACTACGAATAAAACCAAATGCATTATGATGATGCTTTTTTATTTCAATCAGATCATATACAACTGTTAATGATCCATAAGCGGGAATAATATCTTTAATGTATTTGAGTTTTTGTTTTTGTAAGAAATGAAACAGAGAAAGTATTTGCTCGTTGATCTGCTCATCTATTGTATTGGAGAATTCAACGGTTAAAGCAGAATCACCACAAGCATAAATATGATACGCAGATTGTTTCACTGCATCAATTTACTGCATCTTATTTTATCTTGATTATTTTTTGTGTATAAGTGGCCGTTGTTCCCCGAACAACAACAATATATATTCCATTGGGCAGAAAAGAAAGATTAATAGTGTTTTTATTGGTGGTGATGGTTTTGGTAAATACTATTCTGCCTAACTGATTATAAACGGAAAGTGAAGAATAATTATAACAATTACATGGCTCAACGGTTAATGTTCCGGTGAAGGGGTTTGGATAAACACTTACCGGTGGTACATCATAAGCCGCAGAAGAATCTTTTACACAAGTAAGCCCGATATAATTTGACAGCAATTGCATTTGTTTTGAATCATTACCTAATGTATCCGGCTCAATAGATAAGGGATAATTATTCCACC
>CAIRTF010000098.1 GCA_903881425.1 uncultured Chitinophagaceae bacterium
CGCCCGATGTAATTTTACTTACTGTATTATTGTTGTAATTGGCTGTATATACATTGCCCGAGCCATCTATGGCAATGGCATAAGGATCGGCACCGGAAGCAAGTGCCCATGCCTGCGTTACCGTTCCGCCCGATGTAATTTTACTTACTGAAGTATTACCGTAATTGGCTGTATATACATTGCCCGAGCCATCTATGGCAATGCCAAAAGGATAGGCATTGTTAGCAAGTGTAGCCCATGCCTGCGTTACTGCTTGGGCATGCGTAATTTGTGTAGCTGCAAACATTGCTAATAAAGCAAGATAAATTTTGTGAGAAAGTTTCATAAGCGGTTATG
Organism: uncultured Chitinophagaceae bacterium; assembly: GCA_903881425.1. Taxonomy (GTDB): domain Bacteria; phylum Bacteroidota; class Bacteroidia; order Chitinophagales; family Chitinophagaceae; genus CAILAF01. The sequence goes on from CAIRTF010000098.1 coordinate 337, forward strand.
TTGATATATATTATTTGCAAGATAAATAAAAAGGTAATTGAAAAAACGGGCTTAATAAAATATTAGAAAAATACCCCCTCTGGCAAGTCCCCCGACCTGTGCCTTATTGTTACTTGATATAAAACTGTCGTTATTATGAAATGAGTAACTGATGGCACAAGTCAGGAGAATGCGCCGGTATCAGGAATATCTTCTAACTGTAATGTTTTTCAGTATAAAACAATAAGTTTACCGGATATCTCCTTCGTCTTTCATTCGTATCTTGTTCGTACCATGTTCGGGTCTTGTTCGGGTCGGCTTCGGTGTGTACCGAACATGGTACGAAGGAGACCCGAAGGAGTCCCGAACAAGACCCGAACAAATCAGGGTTTTATCTCTGTTGTTTAAGCAGGATCAATGCTTTGAGTAAGTTATATTAAACAGAGCTTTGGCTCATATTCCAACAGAGGTAAATAACTATCCTCTGCACATTTATCGGTGGAGAACTTTCCGTGTTAAGTTTTTATGAACACTATGAGATAAGAAAAGAACGATCTATCTTTTCAAAAAATTAGCTGCTATATGAGTACCCACTCAAAATTACAATGGACCATCGCAGAAAGTACTAACGGATTAGCTGTATATGAATTATGGAATGAGGATAGAAAATTAGTAACACTTTCATTGAATCTTTTTTCTCTTACTGCTAAAGTTGAATGTGCAGATAGCAGAAGAATTTTTAAAATTGAGAAAGAAGGCTTTTTGCAAACCAAAACCATTATCAAAAATGAGTATGGTATAAAAATTGGTCAGTTAAATTTAGCACCCTGGTTCAGCAACGAAGGTTTTATAGATTTGAATGAAGAAAGATTTTATTACACTTCACAGAATAATCCATTGGCTGAATTGATCATTTATAAGTCTTCGAAGAAAAAACCTTTAGTGGTATGCGGTTTAAAGAGTAATGAGCACAAAACTGCTATTCACTTCGAAAAAAATAAAGAGATAGAAAAGAACTCATGTTTATTGATGGCATTATGCTGGTTTTTGTTCATGCCCGTTGCAAAAGAAAATGTATTGGAATATGCTGCAAATGCTTAGCGCTGTTTAATTTACCAACACAAAATCGGGTCGCTTTACAAATTGACTATTGTATTTAAAACGAAGATTGGTAGTAAAATCAATTCTGAAGGGTGACATATTGATGGTAGTTCTCGGAAAATAACTGAATCGTAATTCCATTGTTCCAAAAACTAAGTTTTCATTTCTGCTTCTGATACCTGTTGACAAACTTGTATAACCATCACTTTTAAATATGGATTGTGCAATAGGTTTTAACAAGCAGATATTTCCACCAATAAAAGGCGCAAAACGGAAACCTATAATGGAACTGTTACTGAAAAATACAGTTTCATAAGTAACCGTTGCCCGGCCATTTGAATTAGCAATTCCCTGATTATTAAAAAAAGGCAAGCCATATGTGTCAGATAACAGTAAAAAGCCGTTCAACAAAGTATTAAACTGTGAAGTAATGCTGGTATTGATATACGTTCTTTGCTTCCATGCACCGCTTAATTTTTTTAATCTTGAAAAATAATTTAAAGACAATAATAGATTGGCATCTTCTGCCGAAACACCATGCCAATAAGTACCGGCACGAAAAGTGTAATTATAATAATTGCCTTTGGGCATAAAATAATATCGTTCAATATCCAATCCTGTAAATAAACGTTCTCTGTTTTCTTTGTTTGTCCAACCACCAATTACAGAAGCATTGATACCTTCCGGTACATCTTCATTTCTTCCAAAACCATAAATGTATTTTGTTTTATAAAAATCTTCCTGAAACAAAGTGTAAGAGCCTAACACACCGGTGATATTGGCATATTGATAATTATAGTTATTTACATATTGCTGCGGTATTGCTATAAAATGTTGATTCAGGAAACGCAATGCCACAAATCTTCTTAACCTTGATTTTAAATTTTTATACATGGAATGAACTGCACCTAAATTATAACCAATCCAACCATCAAAATTATTGTACTCATATTGCAGACTGGTTTTGTACAAAGAATCTGTTTGATACATATTCTCTGTTTCATGATGTGATAATTGCAGATTAAACGTGAGCGGAAAATAAGAGCTTACTAAATTTTTATTAATCGTAAAATAAGTGTACTGTTCTTCTCTTCCGCTTGAATTAAATGCGGATGCATACGTTTGATAACCGGCACCCAGATCTGTGAAACTGCCTGCTATATTGCGTTTCAGGAAATCTGCACCTGTACCGATGCGTTCTTTTCTGCTATTATCGTAAAATGTTTTTACATCTAATCTATTTCCGGTTCCTGCAATATTATCTTCACTCAAAGTAAATTCTCCGCTGCCCGGATTGAAGATATTGGCAGAGCCACCGATAGAAAATACATCCTTCGTTATAACAAAAACATTTACTTCTTTATCAGCACCTTTTACAGGAAGCAATACTATTCTTGCATCTTGCAAATACACTTGTTCACGTAAATATTTTTCATTGTCTGCTAATAAAGCAGGTGATAATATGTCTCCTTCCTTAAAAAAAAGATTGTGATAAATAGTTTTTTGAGAAGAAGTAGTATGTAATTTATCTGCTGCTTTTGTTAAGAAATTAGCATTGGCTGTATCTAAATTATTAACAGAACCCGCTAAACCTAATTGTGTTATTTGAATATTTCTGATGGTATATCCTTTGTATCTATCAAATTGATCTTCGCCTTTAATCACATCATTATCTGTTGAGTCTTTTAAAGAAGAAGCACTGATACTTTTTCCCAATCTGCCCAACCAACCTTTTTTCTTAGCAAGGAAGAAAGTATCTTTTGCCATGCCTGATTCATTTTGTGCAAACGAATGAATAACAAAAAAAGACAGGCTGATGTAAAGAATAAAAACAACTTTAAAAAAACGCGAATGCAATAATATTTTAAAGAAAGCAATCAAAGTAATTGGATTGATGATGCCGTAAATATCCTTAAACCAATTGATATTTTTTGTTTAAATAAAGCAAAAGAAAAGAGGAGCATGTCCGGCTCCTCTTTCTTCATCATAAACCCATATGCAAAACTAAAATATCTTTATTTATGCAAAGTGATGGTTCCCAAATTCACACTGTTTGCATTACTGATGGTAATTTTTGAAATAGTAGTATCCTTATATCCGTTAGATGCATGGAAATTAGCAGAGTAAGTTCCATCTTTCAACCCTCTGATCTTAAATAATCCGCCAAGTCTGTTCGCGATGGCATAAGCTGTATCTGTTGAATTGTATACAGTAACTATTTCCGGCCATGCATCATTCGGCGCAACAGAACCAGCAACAGTTCCGGATTTACTAACAATAAATGCATTGATAAACGGACTTAAATAAAAAGTAGTTCCATATTGAATAATAGATCTTTGTACATCAAAGTCTAACCACAATCTGTAGCCATTGGTGGTAAAGTGTTCAAACTCATCGCCTCTTAATTTTACCAATATGTAATTAGGCGCACCGGTTGGCAGTTTAAGCGAATACTTAACGCTGTCTTTCACCACATAATTACCTGTACCCAAAGTAATTTTAATTAAGCGAATACTTCCGGCACGAATGTTAGATGCTGCCAAAACTGTATCAACACCATTGCGTAATTGCAAGATATCATACACACCTGCAGTAACACCTAAACTTTCCCAAATCAAGCTGGAGTCCGGCTTAGGGCCACCGCCACCGATGATGTCCCAATTACATCCATCGTGTTTTCTGGTATTGGTAGAAGTATCTACTAATACACTTACTGATTGAATATCCAGGTACACATTGTTGTAAAAACCCGGACCATCAGTTAATAATAAAGAAACATTCTGTGTGCCTGCCGGTGCATCGGCAGAATTGCTTTTGCTGCATGCAACAAATAAAGTTGATACAGAGATAGCTGCAATAGCTACTGAAAAGAGGATTCTAGTTTTCATAATAGTAATTGTTTTAAAGTAGCAATTGACCGATAGGATTTTTTTATAAATGAAACAATAAGCAAGCCATCAAATGTTATAAGATGCCGAAAGCTGCACGCTGTTTACCAAAAAAATGTTAAAGCGCTTTTTTCAGTACATAATCATACAAAAACAATACTCTTATACAACAGTGAAGAAATATTATCTTAGCGCCAACGAGATTATTAATTGTTAAATGTTTTCTGTTTATTAAAAACTCTTCATATTTTGAAATTGTACCAAAGAACTTTCATCACGTTCAGTTTGTGTTTTTGTTTTTTCCATTCATCCATAGCACAGGATTCAACACATCCATCAACAGATCAAACTAATTATACAAAACAAAAAGATTTGATTGATATTATTCTAAGTATCCTTAAAAAGAATGCACCTGAAAGAATTGCAGATAATGAGAAAAAGGATAATAAATTACATGTTTCCGGCTCTCCCGCTATTGAATATTCCACACAAACAGGTTTAGCTTTTAATACTACTTTCAATTTTGCTTTTTATACAAGCACACATCAAGAACAAAATATTTCTTCTGTTTTAGTGGCACCGGCCTTCACACAAAAGCAACAGATCATCATCCCTGTTCAAACTTCTATTTGGTCGAAAGACAATAAATATAATTTTATCGGCGACTGGCGTTTTTTAAAATATCCGGAAGATACTTATGGTTTGGGGGGGTATTCTCAATTCGGCAATGGTTATAAATTAAATTATAATTATGTACGCTTTTATCAATTTGCAGTTAAAACAATTGGTAAAGATTTATATGCCGGCATCGGTTATCAATTAGATAATCATTGGAATATTCAGGAAGAAGTAATACTACCTACAGGTTATGTTACAGATTTTCAGAAATATGGATTTAACTACAGTTCCAGATCATCCGGTCTCTCATTTGATTTTTTGTATGATAACAGAAGAAATTCTATTAACCCCGAAGGTGGTTTTTACAGCAATGTAGTTTTACGTCAAAATATGCAATGGATCGGCAGTGATCAAAACTGGACATCGTTATTAATTGATGTAAGAAAATATTTTCATCCTTCTGCTTCTTCTAAAAATATCTTAGCCATTTGGAGTTATAATTGGTTAACAGTTAGCGGTCATCCCCCCTATCTTGATTTACCAAGCAACGGATGGGACACATATGGAAATACGGGAAGAGGTTATCCGCAAAGCCGTTTCAGAAGCCGTAATATGATTGATTTGGAAACAGAATATCGTTTTGCTATTTCCAGAAATGGATTAATTGGTGGCGTTGTATTTGCCAATGCTCAATCGTATTCTGAAATTAGTTCTAATCGTTTTGAAGTGATACAACCCGGCTATGGTGCAGGTTTGCGATTAAAGTTCAATAAATTTTCCCGTACCAATATTTGTATTGATTATGGTTTTGGTGCACATGGATCAAGCGGATTATTTTTAAACTTAGGTGAAGTATTTTAATAGTATTTTTATTTCATCATTCATCAACAAAACTGCTTTATGAAAAAAATTATTTGTTGCATTTTATTATTACAATGCATTACGCTGTATTCTTTTGCGCAAGATGATTTGGAGAAAATCAGAAAAGAATTCGAAGCGTTATCAAGTGGTAAAAACGGCATTCCTTATGGCAATAATCCTGCTGCGGGAAAGTATTATGATATCCGCGGATTTAAAATGTATTGTGAAATTTATGGTGAAGGACAACCATTATTGATCATTCATGGCAATGGTGGTTCTATCAGTAATTTTGTAAAACAAATTCCTTACTTCTCTAAAAAATATAAAGTAATTATTGCAGATAGCAGATCACAGGGTAAATCAAAAGATGCCGGTGATTCTTTAACGTATGAAATGATGGCTGATGATTATGCTGCATTACTAACTACATTGAAAATAGATTCTGCCAATGTAATCGGTTGGAGTGATGGTGGCATCAATGGTTTATTGTTAGCTATTCGTCATCCGGAGAAAGTAAGAAAGTTAGCACTAACCGGTGCTAATCTTCGTCCCGATGAAACTGCCGTTTATAAAGAAGTGTGGGATATGGTTGTTCCCGAATACACTGCATTGAAACAAAAACAAAATTTGACTGCACAAGAAAAAAATGGTTTAAAGTTATTGAGATTATTATGCGATCAACCTCATATTCCATTAACTGATTTGCAAAAAATTAAAGCACCTGCTTTGATAATGGGTGGCGATCATGATGTAATCAAGCCGGAACACACCATGGAAATTGCACAGAATATTCCCAGGTCTTATTTATGGATATTTCCCAACTCCGGGCATAGTACGCCTGTTGTGTATGCAGATGAGTTTAATAAAAAAGTAGATGGTTTCTTTTCAAGACCTTATCGCACCATTCAAAAAGAAGCAAGGTTCTTTTAATTATCGTTCAATCAAATTATCATGAAGAAATATTTATACATACTTACTTTATTATTGATCGCAACCTCTTTTGCAAAAGTCTTTGCCAATAATGATAATAGAGAATATTATTTGATTAGAATTTATCATTGTAAAAGCAATACACAATTAAATACAATTGATGATTATTTAAAAAATGTTTATCTGC
>CAIRTF010000099.1 GCA_903881425.1 uncultured Chitinophagaceae bacterium
CGGTCAAACCATCAATATAATGACGTTAAGTGGATTAGCTTTGGCCATTGGAATATTAGTAGATCAGGCAACGGTAACTTCGAAAATATTCATCAGCATTTGGAAATGGGTAAAAATAAAAAGCAAGCAGTATTAGATGCCTGCACTGAAATCTCCTTCCCATTATTATTAATTTTATTATGTATTCTTGCTGTATTTGCTCCCTCATTTGTGATGACAGGTGTTCCCAAAGCAATGTTTCTGCCTCTATCCTTGTCCATTGCATTTGCTATGATCATTTCATTTATTGCAGCACAAACACTGGTACCAATTATTTCTGTTTGGTTATTGAAAGAAGACATGTTTCAATATCAGCATAAAAAGTTTCACGCGCATGCAGGATTGGCGTTGAATGATTATGAAGTAAAAGAAGTAAATGAACATACCGTACAGGAAAAAATTCATACGGAAGAAAACGGATTCTTTCAAAAAATGAAAATGAATTTATCAGGCAGATTAAACAAATGGATGCCCAATAGAAAATTAATTGTAATCGTCTATTTAGTTCTTGCTTTTGTTACATTGGGTTTTTGTTTTGTAATGATCGGAAAAGATCTTTTACCCAAAACGAATAACGGACAATTACAATTGCGCGTTCGCGAAAAGGATGGAACAAGGTTAGAAAAAACAGAACGTACAGTAAAAAGCATTTTAAATATCATTGACTCAACAACACAAAATCATGTTGCCGGAAGTTCAGCTTTTGTGGGACCTGTGCCTGCAAATTTTGCCAATAATAATTTATATGTTTTCAATAGCGGAAGCCAGGAAGGAGTCATTCAAATCAATTTAGATAATGATTATAAGATCAATCCCGATGATTTTAAAGATGAATTGCGCAAAAATATTTTACAACAATTCCCATCAGTTCTATTATCATTCGAACCTATTGAATTAACAGAAAAAATTTTAGCGCAAGGTGCCTCAACGCCTATTGAAGTTCGTGTTGCGGCTAAAAGCATGCAGGACATTCAATTGTATGCGAATGAACTGTTGAAAAAAATGAAGAATATTTCTTTTTTAAGAGATGTTCAGATTGCACAGCCATTACATTTTCCAACCATCAATATATCTTTTGACAGACAAAAATTGGCTCAAATGGGATTGAGTATTGATAATGTGAGTAAAAGTATTACCGATGCAACATCATCAAGCAGATTAACTGCAAAAAATTTATGGATCGATGAAAAAGTAGCCTACACTTATCAAACACAAGTAGAAATTCCTGAACATATCATGAATTCATTTCAACAGTTGCAGGAGATTCCATTGGTGAGAGGACAATTACGACCGGTATTAGCAGATGTTGCGCAATTATCTATTGACAGTGTTCCGGGTGAGTATGATAGAAGTGGTCCGCGAAGATTTATAACTATCAGTGCAAATATTTATAAAAAAGATCTCGGTACTGCAACTGCAGCTGTGCAAAAAGCAATTAATGAAATGGGAAAACCTCCTATCGGATTAATTGCAGAAACAAAAGGTATGTCATCATTACTAACAGAAACATTGAGTTCATTACAAAATGGATTACTTGCTGCAATCATTGTTATCTTATTATTGTTGGCAGCAAATTATCAATCATTCGGATTATCTGTAGCTGTTCTATCAACAGTGCCGGCAGTTTTATTGGGTGCCATCTTATTACTATTATTAACAGGTGCTACACTAAATCTTCAATCATATATGGGAATTATTATGGCTGTTGGTGTTTCTGTTGCAAATGCTATTTTAATCGTTACCAATGCAGAGAAATTACGAATTGAATATAAAGATCCATTTAAGGCGGCTATTGTCAGTGCAAGCATTCGCCTACGCCCCATATTAATGACAAGTTTAGCCATGATTGCCGGTATGATTCCAATGGCAAGCGGCATGGGTGAAGCAGGAGATCAGTCTGCGCCATTAGGCAGGGCGGTGATTGGAGGACTTGCTGTATCTACGTTTGCGGCATTGTTTATTGTGCCGTTAGTATATGGATGGATACAACAAAAAAAATCATTCAATAGTGTATCATTATTACCTGAAGATTCAATTCAATAAATTTATAAGTATGAAAAAAATAATTACAATTGTTACCATCATTTTCATCATTGTGTCTTGTTCTCAACAAAACGATGAAAAAAAACAAGGCGATACAAAAAAAGCTACCGTTCAATTTCAAACAACCATCATAGAAAAAGCAGGCTTAACAACTATGATAAAATTACCCGGGCAATTAGTAGCATTTCAGGAGGTAAGCATTTTCCCAAAAGTAAATGGCTATGTAAAGTCTGTAAATGTTGATATTGGTTCAAAAGTACATACAGGCCAATTATTAATGACTTTGGAAGCACCCGAGTTAATTCAAGCTGCTTTGCAAGCAAAAGAAAGATATGCCAGATCAAAATCTGATTTTGCCATTGATAAAGATCGTTATCAAAGATTGCTGTTAGCCTCTCAAACTGCAGGAGCTGTTTCTCCATTGGACATTTCATCAGCACAAAATAAAATGCAGGCAGATAGTTCACTTACCAATGCTGAAAAAGCCAACTGGCAAATGCACGAAACGATGTTATCTTATTTAAATGTTATTGCACCTTTTGATGGAATTATCTCCGAAAGAAATGTACACCCCGGTGCATTAGTAAGCAATGCGTCAAAGGATAAACCGATGTTGGAATTGAAACAAAATCAGCACTTGCGTTTACAGGTAGATATTCCTGAAACTATCGCGTCACAATTAAAAGAGAATGATACAGTTTCATTTTATGTGAATGCATTACCCGGAAAAAAAATGGTTGCACATATTAGCAGAAAATCAATGAATATATCATCTCAACTACACAGCGAAAAAATTGAAATGGATGTATGGAATAAAGACGAAGCCCTTTCTCCGGGTATGTATGCCGATGTTTTATTGTATAGTAAAGGAAATGCAACCGCATTTATTGTTCCTAAAAATGCGGTTGTTACTTCTACTGAACGAAAATTTGTTATTGTAATCAGAAACGGAAAAACAGTAAAAGTAGATGTTACAACAGGCAATGAAACAATAGATAAGATTGAAGTATTTGGTAATATAGAAGTCGGCGAAAGAGTAATTATTAATGCAAATGATGAAATAAAAGAAGGAATTGAAGTTAAATGAATTGAATAGAATTATACAAATGACTAACGGGCATCATAGATACAAGGTCGTTTTATGAGATTACTATAAAAATCATAAAGCCCCATCTTTTGATGAGGCTTACCTGCCTACCACAGGCAGGCTTATAACTTAATACTTACAACTTATCACTTCTTCCTCTTCTCCCTTGCTCTCTTCACCCCATAACCCACTCCACCTGCAATGAGTAAACTTAATCCTCCATCCACAGGTGCACTGTTAGGATCACCTCCGGGACTTGGTGGTTGTGCTTGTAATAATGAGGTGATAGAAATAAATACTATGAATAAACAAATGATCTTAATGATTGGTGTTGTATTGATTGTGTTGATATATTTTTTCATACTGTTTCTTTTTGGAGTTGAATGATTTTTTTGATAATGATGTTAGAGCTTCATGACTTTTTGTATCACTGTACTCTTTCCATCACTGATTTGTAATAATATCATTC
>CAIRTF010000100.1 GCA_903881425.1 uncultured Chitinophagaceae bacterium
CAAAATAATCATCACATATTTTTTTGAAAGAAGGATAAAAACTTTCATCAAACTGATCACATACATTTTTATATGTGTGATGAAAATGAACAGCATCTTCCTCAAATAAATAATAAGGTGTTAGATCTGTTCCACCACCAAACCATCGATCAATCACTTCATCATTTTCATACAACTCAAAATATCTGTAATTACAATGCACTGTTGGCACAAACGGATTCAATGGATGAATAACTAAACTTAATCCACAGGCAAACCATTGCTCTCCGTTTATCTTTAATTGTTTGCGCATGGTATCTGTCACATTTCCAAACACAACAGAAGTATTCACGCCACCTTTTTCAAAAACATTTCCATGGCTAATGACTCTTGTTTTCCCACCGCCTCCGCTGCCATCTTCATTCCGATGCCATTCTTCTTCAACAAATTTTGCGTTACCATCAATCGCTTCCAATGCAGCACAGATATGGTTTTGCAGTGAATGAATAAAATCGATCCATTCACTTTTAAATTCTTTTGTTGCTGTATGAATACTTGTTAATGACATGCAATCTATGAATGTTGAAATTCTTTAACCGTATCAACAAATGCTTTGGCATGATCTACCGGAACATTGGGTAAAATACCATGACCCAAATTAGCAATATGATTTTTATTGCCGAATGCAGCTAACATTTGTTTCACTTCTTTTTTAATTTCAGGGATTGGCGATAATAATTTAGCCGGATCAAAATTTCCCTGCAATGCCACATGATTTCCCGCAAACTGTCTGGCCATTTGCGGTGTGATGCACCAATCAATTCCCAATCCGGCCGCACCGGTATCTGCCATCTCTTTTAAACTATACCATGCACCTTTTGCAAAAATAATTACGGGTGCATCATCTTTTACTGCTGCCACAATTTGTTTGATATACTTCAACGAAATATTTTCAAAATCATCTTTACTTAATAAGCCACCCCAACTATCAAATAGCTGAACCGTATCAGCACCGGCTTTAATTTGTTGTTTTAAATAAGCAATGGTGGTATCGGTAATCATTTGCAATAACTGATGTGCTAAAAAAGGTTGCGTATAACAAAATGCTTTGGCCTCATCAAAAGTTTTAGAACCTTTTCCTTGCACCATATAACAAAGTATCGTCCATGGCGCACCGGCAAAACCAATTAATGGTACACGACCATTCAATTCCTGTTTAATTAATTTGATCGCATCAAAAACATATCCCAATGTTTCATGCACATCGGGCACGCGAACACGTTGCATATCTCTATGTGTTTTAATAGGATCAGGTAATACCGGACCTCTGCTTTCAATCAGTTGAACTTCTAAACCCATTGCTTGCGGTACTACTAAAATATCTGAAAATAAAATGGCCGCATCCACACCAATGATATCAACGGGTTGAATGGTTATTTCGCAGGCCAGCTCTGGTGTTTGGCATCTTTCAAAGAAACCGTATTTCTCACGCAACACTCTGTACTCAGGCAAATATCTTCCTGCCTGACGCATCATCCAAACAGGCGTTCGTTCAATTTTCTCACCTCTTAATGTTCTCAATAACAAATCATTTTTTAATGCACTCATGCTTATATTTTTATTTGCTCGAAATAGTCAATTGCTGTTTGTAATAAAGATTCTTTATCGGGTTGATCACTTATCACAACAGGGTTTTTACAAAATTCTTTAATACTATATGCTGTTGTATTACCAATCGCAAATACAATAGTTTGATCAGGTAATTGGTTGATAGAAAAAAAACTATTCACTGCACTCGGACTAAAAAATAAAATACCATCATAATTTTTTTTGATGAGCTGAGCTGTTTCAATAGTTTCATAAACAATAACTTCTTCAACGGCAATATGATGTTGTTTTAATTTATCCGGCAATTCATCTCTTCGAATATTACCACAAAAGAAAACGACCGATGTTTGTTTATTGCCAATGACTTCATCTGCTAAATCATTTGCATTGTTGGCAACACTTTTAATTTTATTTTCTCCAAAATAGTCAGCAATAATTTTTTTAGTGGTACCACCCAAACAATAAAAATTCCAATCTGGTTGTATTTTAGTTTTTTTCAGTTGCTGAATAACAGCTTCAGCTGCATTCATACTGGTAAAAATAATCGCTGCCTTATGTGGCGCTAATTCATTTATTTTTTTTGCAATAGAAATATCTATGATATTTTTTGTTTGAATGAATGAAACTTCATCCACATTTACTTTCTCTGCCACTTCATTGATAGTATTGGCAGATAAGGGTCTGGTAGATAATATGGCTATTTTACTTTCCCGCATTTCTAATGACTTCCGCAATTTTATCTCCTCCGTTTAACAAAACTTCTTTTGCAGCGATCACACCAATATTTTTTTCATCCATGGAAAATATTTTATTCACTTCTACTTTTTCTTTTCCATCCAATGAAAAAATATTTCCGTTAAAATGTAATTGATCATTTTCTGTTTTTGCCAATGCACTGATAGGTGTTGAACATCCGCCCAGCAAGGTTTTCAGAAAATCACGTTCCGCTTTCACACAGATGGCAGTTGCTTCATCATTCAATACAAAACATTTTTCTTTTGCAGCGGTATCATTTTCTCTGCAAACAATCATAATGGCACCTTGTGCAGGTGCAGGTAACATCCAATCTAATTCAATGGAATTTGCAGGACGAAGACCAATACGTTCCAAACCGGCAGCGGCAAAAATGGCTCCATCCCAATTACTCTCTGCTACTTTACGCAAACGTGTATTTACATTGCCTCTTAAATTTTCAATAGAATGATTAGGATAACGATTTAACCATTGTGCTTTTCTGCGAATACTTGAAGTAGCAATCACAAAATCCGATTCTCGAATTTCGAATTTTGAATTTGAATCTCTAAAAATTAAAAGATCTTTATAATTCGCCCTTGGTAATACTGCCGACTGAATAATTCCTTTTGCCAATTGCGTAGGTACATCTTTCATGGAATGAACCGCAATATCAATTCTGCCACTTAACAAAGCCGCATCCAATGTTTTGGTAAATACACCCTGCACGCCCATTTCGTATAAAGGGGTTACCAGATCAATATCTCCATCACTTTTTATTAATACCAATTCTGTTGCAATACCATGTTTGGCTAATTCATCTTTAACCAATGTGGCTTGCCAAACAGCCAGTTGGCTGTCTCGTGTTCCTATCCGTAAAATTTTTTCCATTAAATTAAATTAAGCAAATACAGGCTGCTCAATATACTCATTTATTGCCTGAATGTAATTACAACCCGGTGTGTGTAGGCGGCGCATTTTTAACGCTAAATTATTCACTCCTTTTTGGATCATTTCTTTGTCTGCTTCTATTTCATCAAAACAATACACATGTAATTCTTGCAAAGTTTGTTTGAATGATTTTAAGGCAGAAGCATGTTTGCGCATACAATGCCATTCGCAGAATTCGCTGATATGTTGTTTGATAATATTTTTTGCTTTGGGAACTTCCGCCACACGCTTTTGTAAAGTGATATCATTGATCTTAGAAAGATCATCCACATTCACTAAAGTAATTCCGGATATGGTTTTACAAACGGGGTCAATATTATTTGGTATGGACAGATCGATCAATATTTGTTCTTTGGTGTGAGCAAGAATATTTGTTGTAATAACCGGTTGAGTTGAATTAGTAGCAACAATCACAATATCGGCAGCAGCAATTTCATCATTCAATAAATCCATTCCTACAGATTGCAAATTCAATTCTTTTGCGAGTTCAATGGCTTTTTCTTCTGAACGATTGATGAGTGTGATATTGGTTGTTCCTAAATAATCCACTAAATTTTTACAAGTATTTCTGCCGATTTTTCCTGTTCCCAACAGAACAATTTTTTTATTTTGAACATCAGTTACATGTTCTTTTAAAAATTGAATCGCTGCAAATGAAACAGAAACTGTTCCGCCACTTAATTCAGTTTGCGTTTTAGTAGCTTTAGATGCCTGTAAAACGGTATTGAATAATCTTTCAGTAAAAGCAGCGATCATGTTTCTTTCTTTTGCAAATTTCACTGCAATCTTCATCTGACCAACAATTTCATAATCACCTAAAATTTGAGAATCTAATCCTGCTGCAACAGAAAATAAATGATCAATTGCATTCAATCCCTGTTTAATATAACAACGCTCAGTAAAAGTTTTTTTATCGCCTGCAGTTACTTCGCATAATAAATCAATTAATTCATTTGCACTGTTTGCCAATCCGTAAATCTCGGTTCTGTTACAAGTACTCACCACAAAAACTTCATTCAAACCTTGTGCAGCAGCATTTTCAAGAATTACGGCATATTGATCATGGTTCACAGCAAATAAACCTCGTATAGCGGCATCTGTTTTTCTGTAATTAACCCCGATGATGAAGAATTGTTGAATGGAAGTACTCATTGTTTTAATTATATCCTGAATAACTATGCAAAGTTATCTTCATCAGATTGCGCAAAAACATGACGAGAGTCATTCGTGTGTCATTTCTGTGTCATGTTTTGTAAAACAACAAATATGTGCAATCTTTCACCGCATTTTTTGCGAATGTTTTCATCAAATCACAGCTAACAATAATTGATATATTACTTTTGTAATCACTTTTTCATTATGCAAACAAAAAAAGGAATTATTTTAATGAATCTTGGTTCGCCGGATTCAACTTCAGTGAGAGATGTGAGAAAATACCTGAATGAATTTTTAATGGATGAAAAAGTGATTGATATTCCAATCATTCCAAGAACATTATTGGTAAAAGGAATTATTGTTCCCTTTCGATCACCTAAATCTGCCAAAGCGTATCAATCTATTTGGTGGGAAGATGGTTCTCCGCTCGTCGTTTTAACGAAACAACTACAAAAAGCGGTGATCGAAAAATTTACTGAGCCGGTGGAAATTGCGATGAGATATGGCAATCCGAATCCTAAAACAGCATTTGATAATTTATTGAAACAAGTGCCCGATCTGGAAGAAGTGATTTTATTTCCGCTATATCCGCATTATGCGATGAGCAGTTATGAAACAGCGGTTGAATATATGTATGCCATTCATAAAAAAAACAATTATTCATTTAAACTAAAAACAATTGCTCCTTATTATAAAGATGCCAATTACATTGAAGCATTAGCAAACAGCATTAAGCCTTATTTACAAAATGATTTTGATAAATTATTATTCAGCTATCACGGTGTTCCTGAAAGGCATATTAAAAAAGGAGATACCACCCATTGCCATTGCTTACAAGTGAATGATTGTTGTAATGTTGCATCACCGGCACATGCACAATGTTATCGTCATCAAACTTTTGTTACCACTCAATTAACAACTGATGCTTTGCAATTGCCAAAAGAAAAAGTAGAGCAGACTTTTCAATCCAGATTGGGTCAAGATAAATGGCTAACACCTTATACAGCCCGGCGTTTGAGCGAATTGCCCAAAGAAGGCATTAAAAAATTAGTGGTGGCTTGCCCGGCCTTTGTAAGTGATTGTTTAGAAACTTTAGAAGAGATTGCAGAAGAAGGAAAACATATTTTCATGGAAGCCGGTGGTGAAAGTTTTACAATGGTTCCATGTTTAAACACCAATGAACAATGGGTAGAAACAATTGCTACTTTAGTGAGACGGGAAATGTAGAAAAAAATTGAAATCGTAAATCGTATCTTGTAAATCATAAATTATTTCATGTATCTCTATTTAAAAGCATTACATATCATTTTTGTGGTTACCTGGTTTGCGGGTTTATTTTATATGCCCCGATTATTTATTTACAATACCGAAGCCAATGACCAAAGTGAAAATGAAAAAAAGATCTTACAAACTCAGTTTACCATAATGATGAAAAGATTATGGTATGGCATTACCTGGCCTTCTGCCATCATTACTTTAATATTTGGTGTAACTGTTTTATTTAACGGTAATTGGAATCTTACCTTATTTGAAGCAGGTGGCAGATGGTTATTGATCAAATTAGTTTTTGTGATCTTTTTATATCTCTATCATTTCTCCTTACAAGTCATCGTCAATCAGGAAATAAAAGGTATTTTCAAATACAGTTCTCAACAACTGAGAATGTACAATGAAGTAGCCACAGTATTTTTATTCGCGATTATTTTTTTAGCAGTGGTAAAAGAAAGTATCAGTTTTGTTTGGGGATTGATTGGTATTGTTATTTTCATAGCTATCTTAATGATTGCTATCAATATCTATAAAAGATTAAGAAATAAAAAATAATGTCAATCAAATTGCTTTACTGAATAAATTCTTTTCTGCTTTTTGTTCGCTTCTTAATAAATGCAGATCAAAAGCCTTACAAATATTTCTGATGAAATGGTCGCCCAGTGCTGTAACACTTACGCCATTGGTGTCCCATTCAATCAAACCATCGCCTTCTAATTTTCTCAATTCAGGAAAACTATATTGCATCAAAGTATCCAAATGTTCTGTTTTAAAAATAGTTTCACCATGACAACTGATATCTAAAATATATTGTCTGAATGCCTCATCTTCTTCATTCAAAAAAAATCCTTTGGTAACAGCCAATTCATTATTGCTGATGGATTGATAATAATCGTGTAATGTTTTTTGGTTTTGTGCAAATGCATTACCTGTGTCGCTGATACTTGAAACACCCAATCCTAATAGAATGCCGGTATGCTGTGTGGTGTAGCCCATAAAATTTCTGTGCAAACCTCCGCCTTGTCTTGCTTTAAATAAAGTATCGTTTGATAAAGCAAAATGATCCATCCCAATATCATTGTATCCGTTTGCCGCAAACATTTCTTTTCCCAATTGATACAATTTCATTTTTGTTTCAGTAGAAGGCAAATCATTTTCATCAAATAATCTTTGTCCGCGACTGGTCCATGGCACATGCGCATAACTGTAAAAAGCCACTCGATCGGGTTTTAATGAAATAGATTGTTCAATCGTTTTTTTCATGGTCTCCAATGTTTGTAATGGCAGTCCATATATCAAATCAAAATTCACAGATTCGTATCCCACAGCTCTTGCATTTTCTACTGCTGCTTTTACATTTTCGAATGGTTGAATACGATTGATCACATGCTGTACTTTTTCATCGTGATCCTGTACACCATAACTCACTCTTCTAAAACCTAAGTCGTATAAAGCTTTCAAATGATCGATAGTAGTATTGTTGGGATGACCTTCAAAACTAAATTCATGATCCTCATGAATAATTGCCAATTCAAAAATGTCATTTAATAATCTCTTTAAATTATCCGGCGTAAAGAAAGTGGGCGTACCACCACCCAAATGCAATTCACGAATAATCGGTTTTTCGCTCATTAATGCAACATATAATTTCCATTCCTTAATAATGGCCTGCATGTATTCTTCTTCTACACTATGCTGAGTGGTAATTTTTTTATTGCAACCGCAATAAGTACAAAGCGATTCACAAAAAGGCAAATGAATATATAAACTGATACCTTGTTGTTTGTTCAGCTTTTCAAACTGTTGCTGAAATGTTTGTTGCCATTGATTTGTATCAATCTGCTCTTTCCAAAAAGGTACAGTGGGGTAACTGGTATAACGGGGCACCTGCACATTGTACTTATTCAATAAATCCAAAGAAACTTGCATGATGAAGAATTTTACACAAAGCTATTTTTAGTATAATTGTAAAAAATGACAACCGTTAGGTTTTGTCTTTCCTTTGTCATATTAGTTTCATTTTTTGAAAACGTACATTTGATTTTTTAAATACTATTTATGAAAAAAAACCATTTTATTCTTTTATCCATTACTATTATTTTCTTCTCCTGTAAATCCGTTGAAACAGTTGACCTGATTGTAGATCATGCCACTATTTATACTGTTGACTCTTCTTTTTCAACAGCGGAAGCCATGGCTGTAAAAGATGGAAAAATTATTGCCACCGGCACGAATGATTTTATTCATCAGCATTATCAATCAAAAGAAAATATGGATGCACAGGGCAAAGCAGTGTATCCTGGTTTTATAGATGCACATGCACATTTTGTGGGCTATGCACAATCATTGTTTGTTGCAGATTTATATGACACTAAAAGTTTTGATGAAGTATTAGAACGATTGAAAGCCTTTGTGGCAAAGCATCCTGACGAAAAATGGATATTAGGAAGAGGATGGGATCAAAATAAATGGCCGGGCAAAACTTATCCCACCAATGAAAAACTCAATCAATTATTTCCGGATAAACCTGTTTATATCACACGTGTTGACGGACATGCGGCCATCTGCAATCAAAAAGCATTTGATGTAGCTAAAGTTGTTCCGGGACAAAAAATAAATGGTGGTGATGCAGAAACAAAAAATGGAAAGTTAACCGGTGTATTAATTGATAATGCCAAAGCGCTGGTAAGTCAATTCATTCCAACATTATCTAAAGATGATTATGCCAAAAGATTATTGGCTGCAGAAAAAAATTGTTTTGAAGTTGGCCTAACCACCATCACCGATTGCGGATTGAATTATAAAGATGTAGATGCCATTGACACGTTACAAAAAGAAGGAAAACTACAAATGCGTTTGTATGTGATGTTAAGTGATGATAAAGAAAATTTTGATCACTATTTACCAAAAGGCCCGTATAAAACAGACAAACTTTTTGTACATGGTTTTAAATTTTATGCAGATGGTGCCTTGGGCAGCAGAGGTGCTTGTTTGTTAGAACCTTATAATGATAAAAAAGATTGGAAAGGTTTTTTATTAAGCAGTATTGCACATTTTGATTCATCGGCGCAAATATTGGCTGGTACTGAGTTTCAGATGTGCACACATGCTATTGGTGATAGCGGCAACAGAATGATCTTGAATGTGTATCATAAAGTATTAAAAGGAAAAAATGATAAACGCTGGAGAATAGAACATGCTCAAATAATTAATAAAAATGATTTTAATTTATTTGGTCAATCATCCATCATTCCTTCAGTTCAACCCACACATGCCACCAGCGATATGTATTGGGCAGAAGAACGTTTGGGTAAAGAAAGATTGAAAGGTGGATATGCATATAAACAACTCTTAGAACAGAATAATTGGTTGCCATTGGGTACAGATTTTCCGGTAGAAGACATTTCTCCTTTCAAAACATTTTTAGCTGCTGTTGCCAGAAAAGATGCCAAAGGTTTTCCTGAAAATGGCTTTCAAAAAGAAAATGCATTAAGCAGAGAAGAAACAATTAAAGGCATGACCATCTGGGCAGCCAAAGCAGATTTTCTTGAAAAAGAAGTGGGTAGTTTGGAAAAAGGAAAGAAAGCTGATTTTATTATTTTGGATAATGACCTGATGAAAGTTAATGAAAATAAAATTCTGCAAACAAAAGTGGTAGCCACTTATTTGGGTGGAAAGAAAGTGTTCGGGAAATAATTCTCCGGTTTGCTCATATTCTATCAAGACTTATATATACTTGCTTCGGGACTCCTTTTGATTCAGTCCACTAATTAGTGGACTGAATCCGAACAAGGTATGAATAAGAAGTATATCAGACAGGAGAATGAAAAAGCTTTCGCAGGCTTTGATTTATAATGTCAGCCCCATTACCATGGGCTTAAACACTCCCCTTTTTTTCCTGTTTGAATTCCTTACCTTCGCTGACTTTAAAAATCAGACAGGACGGTGTTTTATGAGTGTTAAATACAAAGAATTTTCCGGATTGAATTTGCCCGCAATAGAAAAAGAAATTTTGCAAAAGTGGGAAGCGAATGAGGCATTTGAGAAAAGTGTTTCCTTGCGGGAAGGCGCTAAACCTTTTGTGTTTTATGAAGGTCCGCCCAGCGCCAATGGTATGCCGGGTATTCACCATGTTATATCCCGAACATTGAAAGACATGGTTTGTCGGTATAAAACCATGCAGGGTTTTCAGGTAAAACGCAAAGGCGGATGGGATACCCATGGCTTACCTGTTGAATTAGGAGTAGAAAAAGAATTAGGCATTACCAAAGAAGATATCGGTAAAAAAATATCTATTGAAGAATACAATCAAAAATGCAGAGAAGCGGTATTGCGTTATAAAGACAAATGGGATGAACTAACGAAGAAGATGGGGTATTGGGTGGACTTGAATAATCCCTACATCACGTTTGAAAATAATTATATAGAAACATTGTGGTGGTTGCTTAAAAAATTATACGATAAAAATTTATTGTATGAAAGTGTAAGCATTCAACCTTATTCGCCTGCTGCAGGAACAGGATTAAGTTCGCATGAATTAAATCAGCCCGGTACTTATAAAGATGTGAAGGATACGAGTTGTGTAGCGATGTTCAAAGCCATTAATAACGCTAAGAGTAAATTCTTATTCGATATTACAAATAGTGAGGATCTTTTCTTCTTAGCATGGACAACAACACCATGGACATTACCATCAAATCTCGGTTTGACTGTTGGTGAAAAGATTGATTATGTGTTAGTAAAAACATTCAATCCATACACACATCTTCCTGTCAATGCTATTCTCGCCAAAGCCTTGCTGCACAAGTATTTTAAAGAAGAAGGCAAAAATGGAGATTTTGAAAATTATAACGAGAAAGCAAAAGTTCTTCCTTGGTCAATACTTCATGAATTTAAAGGAACTAATCTTGAAGGCTGCCGCTACGAACAACTCCTTCCATACGAAGCAAACAAAATAGATAATCCCAATTCATTCAAGATTTTATTGGGAGATTTTGTCACCACTGAAGATGGAACAGGTATTGTACACACTGCTCCTGCATTTGGTGCGGATGATTTTAAAGTGGGAAAAAAATATGATATCGGCATTTTAACAATGGTGGACCGACAAGGAAAATTTGTTGAAGGTTTAGGCGAGTTCAGCAATCGATATGTAAAAAATTATAAGGATGAAAAAGATTATGTGGATGTGAATGTTGACATCTGCGTAAAATTAAAAAAAGAAAACAGGGCCTTTAAAGTAGAAAAATACGAACACAGTTATCCGCATTGCTGGAGAACTGATAAACCCATTTTATATTATCCTTTAGATGCATGGTTTATTAAAACCACTGCATTAAAAGACAGAATGGTGGAGTTAAATAAAACCATTAACTGGAAACCAAAATCAACCGGTGAAGGGCGTTTTGGTAATTGGTTAGAAAATATGGTGGATTGGAATTTAAGTCGTTCAAGATATTGGGGAACACCATTGCCGGTTTGGAGAACAGAAGATGGCAGCGAAGAAATTTGCATTGGTTCCATCAAAGAATTATTAGAAAAAGCAGAAGAAGCAAAAAAGATTTTGGGTGATACGGTCAACCGTCAACTGTCAACCGTTAATCTCGATTTACATAAACCTTTTGTTGATGATATTATTTTAGTATCTCCTTCAGGCAAACCAATGAAACGTGTTGCCGACTTAATTGATGTTTGGTTCGATAGCGGTGCCATGCCTTATGCACAATGGCATTACCCTTTTGAAAATAAAGATGCTATTGATAAAGGCGAAGCATTCCCTGCAGATTTTATTGCCGAAGGTGTTGACCAAACACGTGGTTGGTTTTATACTTTGCATGCATTGGGTGTTTTGTTGTTTGATAATGTGGCTTATAAAACAGTTGTATCCAACGGTTTGGTATTAGATAAGAATGGCAATAAGATGAGTAAGCGTTTAGGCAATGTGGTGAATCCTTTTGAAACCATTGAAAAATATGGTGCAGATGCAACACGTTGGTATCTTATCACCAATGCTTCTCCATGGGATAATTTAAAATTCGATCTCGCCGGCATACAGGAAGTACAAAGAAAATTTTTCGGAACATTATATAATACTTATCAATTCTTTGTTTTGTATGCAAACGTTGATGGATTTGCATTTAAAGAAAAATATATTCCCATCAATGATCGTCCGGAAATTGACAGATGGATTTTATCATCACTCAATACATTAATAAAAAAAGTAACAGCCGCTTTTGATGATTACGAACCCACCATTGCAGGAAGATTGATTGAAGAATTTGTAGATGAACATTTAAGTAATTGGTATGTGCGTTTATGCAGAAGAAGATTTTGGAAAGGCGAATATGAAGCTGATAAAATTGCTGCTTATCAAACATTATACGAATGTTTAGAAACATTGGTAAGATTGATGGCGCCTGTTTCTCCTTTCTTCAGCGATGCCATTTTCAGAAATTTAGAAGAAACAACGAATCGCTTTAAAGTGGAGTCAGTTCACCATGCAGCTTTTCCAACAGTGAATGAAAAAGCCATTGATACGGAATTGGAAGAGAGAATGCAATTGGCACAAGATGTTTGTTCATTGGTATTATCACTTCGTAAAAAAGTAAATATTAAAGTCCGTCAGCCTTTGCAAAAAGTGATGATCCCGATCTTGAATGCTGCCATGAAAGATCAATTACAAAAAATTGAAGACTTAATTAAGAGTGAAGTGAATGTAAAAGAGTTAACATACATCACTGAAACGGAAGGTATCATCAAGAAAAAAGTAAAAGCGAATTTTAAAACTTTGGGCAGCAAATTAGGTGCGAATATGAAAGAGGCTGCCAACCTGATTGCCAATTTCTCTCAGCACCAAATTGCAGAACTTGAACAAAAAGGAAGCATAGAATTCGAAATTCGAAATTCGAAATTCGAAATTGCTTTAATTGATGTAGAAATAACTGCCGAAGATATTCCCGGCTGGAGTGTGGCATCTAAAGGAGGTTTAACGGTGGCATTGGATATTACCATCTCCGAGCAGCTTAAAAAAGAAGGCGAAGCAAGAGAATTTATCAATCGCATACAAAATATCAGAAAAGAAAGCGGATTTGAATTGACAGACCGTATATTCGTGGATGTGCTAGACCATAACCAAATCAAGCCATCTTTAATTGAATTTAAAAACTATATTTGCGGCGAAATTTTGGCAGACAATATCAATTGGTTGCCCGAAATAAGCAACGGCATTGAAATTGAGGTAAATGATATTCTGCTAAAAGTGGCAGTAACAAAAAAAGGATAAGCTATGGCTACTAAAAAACCTGCTCCTAAAAAAGCAGCTAAACCAGCCCCTAAAAAAGCGGCTCCGGCTAAAAAAGCAACAAAACCTGCTCCTAAAAAAGCAGCTAAACCGGCCCCTAAAAAGGCAGTGTCTAAACCTGCTCCTAAAAAGGCAGCTAAACCGGCACCAAAAAAGGCGGTGCATAAGCCTGCTCCTAAAAAGGCAGCTAAACCGGCACCAAAAAAGGCGGTGCATAAGCCTGCTCCTAAAAAGGCAGCTAAACC
>CAIRTF010000101.1 GCA_903881425.1 uncultured Chitinophagaceae bacterium
GGTGTTGTTTTAATTGACCATAGCACAGATGAAATAGAACAAACAGATCCTAAAAAGAAAGAACCAAATACCCAATACGGAATTTTACCATTGCTGTGCGGAAAATATTTTTGAAAAACGAATAAAGAAAGATTAGCCAAAGTGATGCCCAGTCCCGTAAAAAAACTTTGCGTTAAAAATCCTGTTGCATGTTGATCGGCCGGAAGTTTATCGGCAATGAATGCACGATAAGGTTCCATAGCAGTATTATTGCCTGCATCTAAAATCCACAATAAACCCGCGGCCATCCATAAACTGCTGCTAAATGGAAAGAAAAATAAAGTGATACTGCAAAGTAGTGCACCTATAAAAAAATAAGGTTTTCTTCTTCCGAATCTTGGATGCCATGTTCTGTCACTCAATACACCGATAATGGGTTGAATTAATAAACCCGTTACAGGTCCGGCAAGGTTAAGTAATGGAATTTGATCAGGACTGGCACCTAAAAAATCGTAAATCGGATTTACTGCACTCTGCTGTAAGCCAAAGCTGTATTGGATTCCAAAGAATCCAACATTCATATTGATGATCTGCAAAAAAGAGAGTCTTGGCTTGGGGAAAGTCATATGCAATCGTTGATGGTTAAAGATAATGATACAAAAATGTATAACAAAACAATCTCTTTCTTGCAATCGTTTGCGGCATAAGTTTTTTCATTATTGTCGGTCAAAAGCTAATTAAATCGGCTGTTTATTCGCTTTGATACAGTAATGTATAATTTAAACTATTTTTACCATATAACACAGTTATCAATTAATAAAAATATTTCATGTTATACTCAATGACGGGTTACGGGAGGGCAGAGCAAACCATTGGCGATAAAACATTTATTGTAGAAATGCGATCGCTGAATGGAAAACAATTTGATCTTCGCTTGCAAATACCTTCTTTATTGAAGCCATTTGAATTTGAAGTACGCAGTATGCTCAATACCGGATTAGAAAGAGGGAGTGTTGAATGTTTGATCTCCATTAAACAGAATGGTGCA
Source organism: uncultured Chitinophagaceae bacterium (assembly GCA_903881425.1). Taxonomy (GTDB): domain Bacteria; phylum Bacteroidota; class Bacteroidia; order Chitinophagales; family Chitinophagaceae; genus CAILAF01. The sequence goes on from CAIRTF010000101.1 coordinate 1,028, forward strand.
GTAAAGCCGGTTACCATTAATACAGATCTTTTAAAAGCTTATTATCAATCCGTCACTCAAATTGCAGATGAGTTAAAAGCCGATAAAGAGAATTTGTTAGCGGCTATTTTACGGTTGCCTGAAGTAGTAGTCAATTCAACTGAAATGTTGAAGGATGATGAATGGAAACAATTTGCGGTTGTTTTACAAAATGCAATTGATGATTTGAATGCGCATAGAAAAGATGAAGGAATATCATTAGAAGCTGATTTGTTACAAAGGCTTGTCAATATTGAAGTTCAGCAGAAAGCCATCGTTGAATTAGAGCCATTGCGCAGAGAAAAAATAAAAGAAGGATTAAAAAAATTATTAGAAGAAAATGTGGGCAAGGAGAATTATGATACGAATAGATTAGAACAAGAATTGATCTTTTACATAGAAAAGATTGATATCAGCGAAGAACAAGTTCGCTTAAAAAACCATTGCGATTATTTTCGTTCAATCTTAAATGAAAAAGATAAAAGCAAGGGGAAAAAATTATCTTTTATTTTGCAGGAATTTGGCAGAGAGATTAATACTACCGGCTCAAAAGCGTATGATGCTCAAATTCAAAAATGTGTTGTATTAATGAAAGATGAATTGGAGAAAGCCAAAGAGCAAGTGTTGAATGTTCTATAAACTTTTTTGTATGCGATTATTGATGATTATTCTCATTGGTTGTTTTTTTATTTCGTGTAATACACTGGATGTATTTGAACGTTCTACTAATTTTCCCGCTCATCAATGGAAAGGAAGTAATAAACCTTCATTTGATTTTAAAATTGCTGATACAGCAGCCTTTTATGATATTTATTTTGTGATCAGACATGAAGATGCCTATCATTATAAAAATATCTGGTTAAATGTTTCCATAAAAGACCCTGACTCTTCATACACTATCAAACGCGAATTTATTTTAGCTGACAATACCAAATGGCTGGGAATGGGAATGGATGATATTATTGAACAAAGACTTCTTTTTAATACATCACCCACCCATTTAAAAAAAGGAAATTATCATTTCGAATTACAACAAGTAATGCGTGAAGACCCCTTACCATCAATGCTTTCAGCAGGCGTTCGTATAGAAAAAGTTAAGTAATGAACTTGTTTCACAAATATAAATTATCTGTTGTTACCATCGTTTACTGGTTTTTATTAGCATATATTATTGCTGCATTATTATGGTGGTTTATTGCACTCAATAAGCAAAATACTGTGATGACAGCATTGAGAATGGAGCAGTTGAAAAAAGATGATCCTTATTATTTTTCATCTGTTGAGAAAATATCAAAAGGAGAAAGACTAAAAACAGCACAATATTTAGGTGAAGGATTAACTTTCTTGGTGCTGATATTAATTGGTGCATTGTTTGTTTATCGGGCAGTGCGCAGACAAATAAAACTTTCTCAGCAGCAGCAAAATTTTATGATGGCTGTCACGCACGAATTAAAGACACCCATCGCTGTTGCCAAACTGAATTTGGAAACATTGCAGAAAAGAAAATTAGAAATTGAACAACAACAAAAATTAATCAACAATACTTTACAGGAAACGGATCGCTTAAATACTTTATGCAATAATATTTTATTGGCGGCTCAATTAGATGCTTACGATTATATACCTACTAAAACGTTGATTGATTTCAGTAATCTGATTGTAACAGGTTCAGAAGAATTCAAAATAAGATATGCTCATAGAGCAATTGTAACAAGGATTCAGAATGATATTCATATCAATGGTGAGCAATTATTATTGCAAATGTTACTAAGTAATTTGATTGAAAATGCGTTAAAGTACTCACCAAAAGAGGCTGCAGTAAAAATAGAATTGCAACAAGTAGAAAATAAAATTGAATTGAAAATAATTGACCAAGGCCCTGGAATTGCTGATTCTGAAAAGAAAAAAATATTTCAAAAATTCTACAGAACAGGTAATGAAAATGTACGTAAAGCAAAAGGAACCGGTTTGGGTTTGTATTTGTGCAGCAAAATTGCGCAACAGCATAATGGTTATATCTCAGTTACAGATAATTTACCGCAAGGCAGTATTTTTACAGCTACATTTATTGTATGATGAAAGAGAATCAAAGAGGCAATATATTATTAGTGGAAGATGAAGAGAACCTTCATGAAACGCTGAAACTAAATTTGGAAATGGAAGGCTATGAAGTAAGCTCTGCTTTTACGGGAACAGCTGCATTAAAAGCTGTAGCCAATGAATATTTTGATTTAATTGTGTTGGATATTATGTTACCCGAGATTGATGGGATCAGTGTTGCAGAAACTGTTCGAGTGAACAATAATAAAGTACCGATTTTAATGCTGAGTGCCAAAAACTCAAGCTCAGACAGGGTTTTGGGCTTGAAGAAAGGAGCCGATGATTATTTGACTAAACCTTTTAACCTGGAAGAGTTATTGTTGCGCATTGAGAAATTGATTGATAAGAATAAACAATTATTGGTAAAAGAAGTAGTGGGTAATGTATATGAATTCAGTCATAACCAAATTGATTTTGATGCACAGATTGCTCATACTTTTAACGGACAAAAAGTGGAATTGAGTAAAAAAGAAGCAATGCTATTAAAACTATTGATCGAGAATAAGGGAAATGTGGTAACCAGAGAAAAAATATTACAAATTGTTTGGGGTTACAATGTTTATCCAACAACAAGAACCATTGATAATTTTATTTTAAATTTCAGGAAGTATTTCGAAAAGGATAGTCGTAATCCAATACATTTTCATTCTGTAAGAGGTGTTGGATATAAATATGTTGATTAAGCAATTAGTTCTTCCAATTGTTTGAATACTTCATCTTTAGTGATGACAGAAACAGGTGAGTATAATGCTTCATTACATTGCTGAATAATATTTTCTCCCAATATTTTCTTATTCAAGTTTTTATCAACATATCGATTAATCAATTCTTTTGCTTTTGTAAAAAAATCTTTATCTGTTTCCGTGATTAATAATTGATTCAACTCATTTTGATAATTAACAGAAATTATTTCGGGTTTTATTTCCGGCTGAATTAAAACAGGTTCAATTTTTTCTTCGAGAATATTTTTTTGAGGTATGGTTGGTTCATCTCTCTTGCCATACTTCCACCACCAGCTAAAGCCCGCCAATATTGCAATAGCGGCTACAATCCAGATATATTTTTTATTGGTGGCATCGCCGGTTAATTTACTGATATCAATATTGTTCTTTTGTGCAGGTGCAACATTAATATTTATCGCATCAGAATAAACTGTCTTGTACTCATGTGAATCTACGTCAAAAAAAGCAAAAGCAATTGAAGGGATAACTAATTTACCTTTTTGTTTTGTAATAAATGGAATGGTAAAAGTTCTTGTACCTTCTGCAGGAAAGATTAATTTATTTACATCGTCTTTACTACTTGCTTCAAAATGGTCTGTATTTGATGGCCATTGAATTACAGGGCATTCAACACTTTGAAAGTTTCCCGAACCCTGAATGGTAATTTGTAAACTGTTATTGTCTCCTGCAGTATCAATTTGTTTGGAAACATTTGCACTGATCAAAAATTTTCCAACAGCAATATTGCTGTCTTTTGTTTTATTGTTGATTGGCAATGCAGTTACATGAACACTCATTGGTTCATTACTTACTGTTACTTTTTGTGTATTGCCGTTTCCATACATTGCTTCCTTTTCGCTATTGTAAAATGTAACTTCATTTTCTACAGAAGTGATATCTAATTTTAATACTCCGGTTTGTAGAGGAATTAGTTGTAATTTTCTAACGGTGTAAACTCTGTAATCATTTCCTTCAAACTTTTCTACATGCGGAGAACCATCTCCTTCGGTCATTTCATAAACCGTACATCCAGTGAATGATGGTTGCTTTACCACTTTTGATTGGGAGTGTAGACGTGTATATAATTTATATGTAACTAAAATAGGCTCTCCTACAAAACAATTTTGTTTATTGGAAGAAACTTTTACAAATAAATTCTTTTTAATTTTTTGGCTAATGTTTTCTCCGGGTTTTAAGATGGATGTCTTGTCAATTTCATTTTCTCCTAGAATATCTTCCTGTAAAATATTCCCGGGTAATTGTAAACTGTTAGATGGTGTTGAAGCACCTGCAACATGAGCTGTATTCTTTACATTAATGCTAATACTTTTGGCTGTATATTTCTTATTGTCAATAACAATGTTGGCTTCAGGTAAACTAATCGTTCCTGTAGTAGTTGGTTGTAAAACAAAAATAAATCCTACTTTTTTTTCAGTCTTTCCATTAATCATCGTTTGTTCGGATGAATAATTTGGTCCCGATAAAACCTTCCATTGAGGAAAAAGCGGCGGCTGAAAATTGGCATCAGCAACACCACTGATTTCATAACTCACTTGTAAAACATCTTCTTTGCCAATGATTGTAGCACTTGGTTTTATGGAAAACTGAACCTGTGCTAAAACAGTTGCAGCATTGAGCAACAGAATAAGTAATAGTAAAAATGTGAATAGCTTTTTAATCATAAGCGATGAGAACAAATGTACAGCCTAACTTGAATGAAGTGGATGAAATGTGGTTAATGATGGGTTAAACATTGGTGCATTTGTGTATGTTTGTTGGAAAGAATAATACATGAGTGTAGAAACCATCATAGATTTTTTAGAACCGATCAGTTTGGCGCAATTATCGAACGATGAAGGTTATAAGGATACGCAGTTGGGCAGACATATTGCTTCGTATGATGAATTCTTTCCCGATATATCCAATGCCGATATTGTACTCGTTGGTTGTAATGAAATGCGTGGTGCAGGATTGCAATACGAACATTCCGATGCAGCGAATGCAGTGCGCAAAGCATTTTATAAATTATTTCATTGGCATAACGATGTGCAAGTGGCAGATGTGGGTAATGTAAAAAAGGGAGCCACACTGCAAGATTCTTATGCTGCTGTGAAAGCAGTAGTGAGTGAATTAATCGAACATAAAAAAAGAGTAGTGATCATTGGAGGCTCGCATGATATTACATTGGCGCAGTATGGTGTATATGTTGCGAATGAAAAAATTATTGAAGCCGCTTGTATAGATGCTAAGATTGATTTGAATATGGATAGTGTGTTGCCTGAAGAAAATTTTTTAATGGAATTATTAACCGGTGAACCGAATTTTATCCGCCATTATAATCATATCGGATTTCAAAGTTATTTTGTTCATCCGCATATGTTGGAAACGATTGATAAATTGCGATTCGATTGTTATCGTGTTGGAAAAGTGAAAGAAAACTTAGAAGAGATGGAACCCAATATTCGCAATGCCAATCTATTCTCATTTGATATTTCTGCTATTCAACATGCACATGCGCCGGCTAATATCTCAACACCAAATGGATTTACCGGAGAAGAAGCTTGTACCTTGATGCAATATGCCGGCATGAGCCCGAACATAAGCAGCATAGGCATTTACGGCTATCATGCCGAAAATGATATTCATGGATTAACGGCTACACAAATGGCGCAGATGTTATGGTACTTAATGGATGGCATTTATAAAGCAAAACTCGAAACATCGATTGAAGAAAGAAATAATTTCAATGAATTTCATTTAGTGTTCGCAGATTTTGAAACTGTTTTTTTACAAAGTAAAAGAACAGGCAGATGGTGGATGCAAACATTAGACGGAAAATTTATTGCTTGCAGTAAAACCGATTATTTATTGGCCAGTAATAATGAAATACCGGAAAGATGGATGCGTAATGCAGAGCGGAATTAATTGTTGAATAGCATTGTTGCAGTACAAGTGAGTGACACAACCAAAGCTGAATAATATTACTGCAGTTTGTTACATAAAAAAAGTCCGAAGTAATTCTTCGGACTTTTTTATGATATATTTTTCTATTACCAAATATGTGTTCTTTGTTCGGGTGCTTTATACATTTTATCGCCGGGTTGAATATTGAATGCAGCATACCAAGCATCAATATTGGTGATAGGCGCATTGGTTCTGTGTTGACCGGGTGAATGCGGATCTGTTTTAATTAATTGTGCTTCTGTTTCAGGTAAAGTATTACTTCTCCAAACCTGTGCCCAACTTAAAAAGAAACGTTGCTGTGGTGTAAAGCCATCGATCTTTTTACCATCTTTAAATTGTTTTGTTTTTGAGAAGGCTTCGTATGCAATGCTTAGCCCGCCTAAGTCTGCTAAGTTTTCGCCCAATGTTAAACGACCTTGTACATGAATGGTATCTTGTACAGTTAATGCATCATATTGCTTAACTACTTCATCAGCTTTAGTTTTAAATTTATCGGCATCTTCTTTTTGCCACCAATCTTTTAAATTACCTACTGCATCAAATTGTCTGCCTTGATCATCAAAGCCATGTGTCATTTCATGACCAATTACTGCAGCAATACCACCATAATTCACGGCATCATCTGCACCAAAATCAAAGAATGGAAATTGTAAGATACCGGCAGGAAAAGTAATGTCATTGTTATTCGGACTGTATTGTGCATTAATAGTTGGCGGTGTCATTCCCCATTCGCTTCTGTCAACAGGCTTGCCCATTTTACTTACATTATAATTATAGAACCAAACGCTGCAACTTTTTACATTCTTGTAAAAATTATCGGCTGTTGCTTCAATGCCATCATAGGTTCTCCATTTATCCGGATAAGCAATTTTTTTAGCGAAGGCATTTAATTTTTCTAAAGCTTTTTGTTTGGTGGTTTCACTCATCCAATCCAAACGTTTGATGCGTTCTGCAAAAGTAGCTTGCATATTATTCACCAATTCAACCATATAAGCTTTTGCTTCCGGTTTGAAATATTTTTCTACGTAGATCTGCCCAATTAAATCACCCAACATTCTATCAATTAAACTACTCATTCTTTCCCAACGAGGTGTTGGAACTTTTTGTCCGGTTTGTACTTTACTGAATTCAAAATCTGCATCAACAAAATCATGACTTAAATATGGTGCAGCACTTCTGATTACATTCCAACGCAAATAACTTCTCCAATCATTCAAAGAAAACTCAGTAAGCATTGCATTTACTTTCTTTAAAAAATCAGGATTACCTGCTAATACACTGTCAGCTCCATTGATCTTAGCTTCTTTCAAAGCCGCAGCCCAGTTGATGTTGGAGGTAGTTTTGCTTAAATCGTTCACTGCAAATTTGTGATAAGTTTTATTCGGATCACGCATTTCAATTCTGCTCATTTGTGCAGCAGCCAATGCCGTTTCAATTTTTAAAACACGTCCAGCACTTGCAGCAGCAGTAGCAGCATCTTCGCCTACTAAAGAAAACATTTTTTGTAATTGCACTTTATAGGCATCACGAATTTTCACACTGCGACTATCATCTTTCAAATAATAATCTCTATCGGGTAAACTGGTTCCACCTTGTCCGATAGATGGAATATACACCATTACATTTTTTCTATCGGGCCCAACATTCATTCCAAACAATGGGCTACCTAATCCGTTTACACGAAGATTAACTACTTCATGGATAATATCTGCCACACTTGAAACAGTATTCAATCTATCCAAATCAGCTTTGATCGGTTGATAACCTTTTGCTTCAATAGCCAAACTATCCATACCACTTTTATAAAAATCGCCGATGATCTGTGTTTTGCGATCACGGTTAGTAGCTTTTACTGCATCATCCAATAATGTTTGCAAACGTTTGGAACTTTCCTGACGCAATTCATCAAAACTTCCCCAACGTGTTCTGGATTCGGGTACAGGATTACTTTTTACCCATGTGCCATTGGCATACTGATAAAAATTATCACCCGGTTTTACCGATGCATCCATGTTGGCTTTATCAATATATTTTTTCTTTTCAGGAGGAGATGCTTTATGAGGCTTATCTCCGTTTGCAGCAAATGCAATGCTGCTGAATAAAACAGAAGCGATTAATAAATGATGTTGTACTTTCATTACAGTTAATTTAGGGTGATGAAATTAAGGATTTGATAGTAACAACCATGTTTTTTGTTGATGAATGGATGAATTATTTTAAATTGAGTTGTATGAGAAAAATTAATCTACTGCTTTTTGCCTTCAGCATTTTGCTTTTTGCCTGCTCCATTAATAAGCAGATAGGCAAATTAGCAAAGACCGATATTTTGAACGACAGCAATTTTGCGCCGGCGCATGTGGGCATTAGTTTGTACGATGCCAATGAAAAAAAGTATATCTATAATTATCAGGGCGATAAATATTTTGTTCCGGCAAGTAATACAAAATTATTAACCTGTTATGCAGCCATGAAATATTTGGGAGATAGTTTGGTGGGATTGAGATATGAATATAATGATTCCGGCATTTCTATTGTTGGAAACGGTGATCCTACATTTTTGCATTCTGACTTTAAAAATCAACGAGTTTATGATTTTTTAAATCAACCAATTAAATATACTTATATCAATGATGGTGTTCTTGATCAATTCTCACCTTTGGGAAATGGTTGGGCATGGAATGATTATGATGCTGATTATATGCCCGAAAGAAGTCAATTCCCCATTTATGGTAATGTTGTTAAATTCTATTTAGATCATGATACACTTGCCGTTAGCCCACCATATTTTACTCATGATAATTCATTTAAATGGCTTAATAATGGAATAAAGAATGGAACCGGATTGCATTTTAGAATATATAGACATCCAGCACTTAATTCTTTTATTTCAATCTCAAATCCATCAATAACATCAAATTTTAAAACACAGATTATACCTTTTAAAACAGGCGGATATATTAAATATAAAGATGAACAACAAAATGTATTTTTTATAATTATTCTTGAAGATACTTTACATAAAAAAATAAATCAAGGATTTTCAAATTACCCGAGAAGCATTTTTAAAAATGTTATTCATTCTCAACCAACAGATTCTCTTTTAAAAATAACCATGCATCGTAGTGATAATTTTTTTGCTGAACAAACTTTATTAATGGTAAGTAATGAAAAATTAGGATTGATGAGTGATGCAAAAATAATTGATACTTTATTGAAAACAGATTATAAAGAAATGCCGCAAAAACCAAAATGGGTGGATGGCAGCGGGTTAAGCAGATACAATTTAATTTCTCCGCAAGATTTTGTTTTTGTGTTGGAAAAAATGAAAAATGAATTCGATTGGAAACGTATTACCACTATTTTACCAACCGGTAATGATGGCACATTAAGCGGTTATTATAAAAATTATGCAGGAAAAATTTATGCTAAAACAGGAACGCTTAGTAATAATGTTTCTTTAAGCGGGTATTTAATTACCAATAAAGGCAAACAATTAATTTTTTCTGTGCAAGTAAATAATCATCAAACATCAGCATCTGCTATCCGCAAAGCAGTTGAGAAATTTTTAACGAGTGTGATAGATAAATATTAATTTATTATACCGATTAACACGAATTACTTTTCATGAAAGCTGTAAGCTTTTAATTATGTTAATTCGTGTAATTCGAAAAAATTCGTGCAATACTATTTTCCAAACATTCTATCCAAATAATCTTCTTTAAATTCTAAATAAGTAGGCGCACCGGATGCGGTGCTATTAGGTGTAGTGCATTGAAATAATTCTTCTACCAATGTTTGCATTTCTTTTTGAGATAAATTTTGTCCGGCTTTAATGGCTTGTTGCCTGCTCATGCATCGAATTAGTTTCTCTCTTTTAGAAAATTTTACATCGCTACTGAAATGTTTAAATTGTTCTATCAATAATTCAATAGAATTTTTTTCGTTTCCCTGTAACACATCGGCCGGTGAGGCTTGTATGACGAAAGTGTTGCTGCCAAAGGGTTCTATTTGATAGCCGATTACGGATAAGTCTGGTAATAATTCTTCTAACAACACTGCATCGGCAGCAGCTAATTCCAAACTAATGGGAAATAAACTTTTTTGCGCAGGCATTTGCTGACCATGAGATGCTGCAGAAAATTTTTCGTATAAAATTCTTTCATGTGCCAATTGCTGATGCACTAAAATAAAGCCGTTATTGGTAGCAGCAATGATATACGTATTGTGTAATTGAATGAATTGAGAATGCAGAAAAGAAAATGGTGAATTGATTGTCTTTTGTTCAAATTCTAATTTTTCACTTTTCACTTCTTGCTTTTCGCTTTCATAAAAATCCTTCCAATGTTTTAATTCGTTCTTATCATTCTTTTCAATAAAGTGAGCCTGATTTTTTTGCGTAAATGTTTTAAATAAATTAGATGAAGAAGCCGCTTCTTTTTTTTCTGCTGTGAAGGGTTTATTTACGGCTTCTAAATTTTGTATCTCTGCATTCAAGGTAAAATCCAATGATGGTGCAATACTAAATTGTGCCAATGCATGTTTTACGGCAGCTTGCACAAATGCATAAATAATTTTTTCATCTTCAAATTTTATTTCCTGTTTGGTTGGATGTACATTAATATCAATTTGTGCAGGATCAAGATCAATAAACAATACGTAACTTGGAAAACTATCTTTAGCGATCATGTTCTCAAATGCACCGTTTACGGCATGATTGAGATAAGCACTTTTAATAAATCTGCTGTTTACAAAAAAATATTGATCACCTCTCGTTTTCTTGGCTGTTTCAGGTTTACCAACAAATCCGTAAATGTTCATGTAATCCGTTTCTTCATGTACACTTACCATTTTGGCATTGTATTGATTACCGAGTATTTGAATGATGCGTTGTTTTAAATTGCCTGCTTCCAAATAGAAAACTTGCTGACCATTACTGTTTAATGAAAAAAATATTTGCGGGAACGCCATTGCAACACGAATGAATTCATCAACAATATGACGCATTTCGGCAGCATTGCTTTTTAAAAAATTTCTGCGTGCCGGCACATTAAAAAATAAATTTTTCATGCTGATGCTTGTACCAACATTATATGCGCAAGGCTCTTGTTTTAAAACAATGCTGTTTTCTATTTCAATAAAACTACCCAATTCATTTTCTGCTTTACGGGTTTTCAATTCAACTTGAGCAACGGCAGCAATGCTGGCCAATGCTTCTCCGCGAAAGCCCATGGTCTTTATCTTGAAAAGATCTTCAATCACCTTTATCTTGCTCGTTGCATGTCGTTCAAACGCCATTCTCGCATCGGTTTCACTCATGCCATTGCCATTATCAATTACCTGAATTAAACTTTTTCCTGCATCGGTAATAATTAATTGAATTTCTGTTGCGCCGGCATCAACGGCATTCTCTAATAATTCTTTCACTGCACTGGCAGGGCGTTGAATCACTTCACCTGCTGCAATTTGATTGGCAATATTATCGGGCAATAATTGTATGATGTCTGTCAAAATCTTCACATTTACTTAAGTCGGTAAAAATAAAACTATTCATCTTCACATGCGCTCTTATATTACATTTGTGCCATAAAATTTTTACACAATGAATTTAAGTGCGGATATTAAAAAAATTGAACGTCATTTCCTGCCAAATAATTTCACGGTTACCAGTTGGGAAGTGGTGGAACCTTATTTTAAAAATTTATTGGTCAGAATCATTAATTCTGCAGATGATCTGCAACAATGGTTGAAAGATATGAGCGAATTGGAAGCTGTTGTGAGCGAAGATGCTTGCTGGCGACAAATAAAAATGACTTGCGATACAACAGATAAAAGTTTGGAAGAAGCCTTCACATATTTTTGCATGGAAATTCAACCCAAAATTCAGCCTTATGCAGATGCATTGAATAAAAAATTAATCGCCAGCCCTTTCACAAAAGAACTCGATCAACAAAAATTCTTCACTTATTTAAGAAGTGTAAAAAAGAGTATTGATTTGTTTAGAGAAGAAAATATTCCATTGCAGGCAGAGTTAAGTGTGATGCAACAACAATATGGAGCGATTGCAGGAAAAATGACCGTTGAAGTAAACGGACAGGAATATACATTACAACAAGCATCAAAATTTTTACATCATCACGATAGAAGTTTGCGTGAAGAAGTGTATAAAAAAATTCAGGAAAGAAGATGGCAGGACAGAGATGCAATGAATCAATTGTATTCATCTTTAATTGCAAAACGACATCAGGTTGCATTGAATGCAGGATATAAAAATTATCGCGATTATAAATTTGTGGAGTTAGGAAGATTCGATTACACCAAAGAAGATTGTTTTCAATTTCATGAAGCGGTGAAGTTGCATGTATTGCCCTTGGTTGAAAAAATTTATCAACAGAAAAAAGAAAAATTAGGTTTAGATCTTTTACATCCTTGGGATACCGAAGCAGAGCCTTTGGGTGTGGAACCTTTGAAACCTTTTACAACAGGAAAAGAATTATTGGATAAGTCCATTCAATGTTTTGAAGAACTCAATCCATTCTTTGCCGATTGTTTAAGAAAGATGAATGAATTAAAACACTTTGACCTGGAAAGCAGGAAGGGCAAGGCTCCGGGCGGATATAATTGTCCGTTGGCAGAAAGTGGTGCTCCATTTATTTTTATGAATGCAGCCGGACAAATGGATGATGTTACAACTATGGTGCATGAAGGCGGACATGCCATTCATTCTTTTTTATCACACAATTTAGAATTGAGTGCATTTAAAGAATATCCGATGGAAATTGCTGAAGTAGCAAGCATGGCAATGGAATTATTTTCGATGGATCATTGGGAAAGTTTTTTTGATAACGCAGAAGATTTAAAGAGAGCGAAAGAACATCAGTTAGAAAGAACCATTACTATTTTTCCATGGATCGCAACGATAGATAAATTTCAACATTGGGTGTATGAACATCCCACACATACTATTGAAGAAAGAAAAAATAAATGGATAGAAATATTAAATGAGTTCTCTACCAATAGCATTGATTTTACCGGATTAGAACAATACAGAACCATTGCATGGCAACGACAATTGCATTTATTTGAAGTACCATTTTATTATATTGAATATGGTATTGCGCAATTGGGGGCAATTGGTTTATGGATGCAATACAAAAAAAATCCGCAACAAGCGATTGCTAATTATATTAACGCATTAAGTTTAGGCGGTACAAAAACATTACCTGAATTATATGCAGCAGCGGGATTGAAATTAGATCTTTCACCCAACCATATTAAAACATTAATGGAATTTGTGAAAGATGAGATGGAGAAGTTGTAAATTAATTTGATTAAAATAAAAAGAGCCGCAACATTGCGGCTCTTTTTATTTTTAATCTTTCTTATCCTGATTCGGTTGATTTGGATTAGGTCTCTGTGGCGGTCTGTTTTGCGGCGGCCTCGGCTGAAACCTTTGCTGTTGCTGGTTTCTATCCTGCGGTGGTCTGTTTCTGTTATCTTGATTTCTATTAAATGATGGCCTGTTGTCTTGTTGTCTGTTATCTTGTCTTCTATTTTCTTCTCTTCTTCTGCGATCATTTTTTTCCAAACTCTTCAAACTAATTTGTCCAACTACATCTACAAATTGCGGTTCAATTTCTTTTGGTTTACCTGTTGTTACATCCACTGTTTCTAATTCTTCCGGGCGAATGCCTTGTGCATTCAATCTTTTTATTTCTTTTACTGTTTGAATGGTTACCGGATAATGTTTAGCACCACCTTGTATAATATACCACATCAAATTTTTAAAAATATCTTTCTTAATCAACATCGCTGTTCCCTTTGCTGTTTCTAATGTTTCAGCATTATCCGGAAAATGTTGCAAGGCATCTAAATAAGTATCCAATTCATAATTCAAACAACATTTCAATCTGCCACATTGCCCGCTTAACTTGGTTTGATTGATTGATAAATTTTGATAACGTGCAGCGGTAGTATTCACGCTTTTAAAATCTGTTAACCAAGTGCTGCAACATAATTCTCTTCCGCAACTGCCGATGCCGCCTACTTTTGCTGCTTCCTGACGAATACCAATTTGTCGCATCTCTACTTTCAACTTAAACTCACCGGCATATTGCTTAATCAATTCACGAAAATCAACTCTGTCATCTGCGGTATAAAAGAAAGTAGCTTTCTTGCCATCGGCTTGAATTTCTACCTCACTTAATTTCATTTGTAATTTCAATCGAATAGCATGTTCACGAGATCTGGCCAATACACTTGGTTCACGATCTTTGCTAATGCGAAAACTTTCAATATCGCGGTCACTGCTTTTGCGAAGAATTTTTTTCATATCCGGACTAAATTCATCCACCGCACGTTTTTTCAGTTGCATGCGCACCAATTCACCGGTTAATGAAACTTCGCCTACATCAAAACCACCTACACCTTCAACAGTTACCAGATCACCTTTTTCTAAATATTGTAAAGTTGTATTTCTGTAAAAATCTTTTCTGCTACCTTGTTTAAAACTGATCTCCACTACTTTGCAACTGCTTTCCGGATCGGCAAATGGTAAATTCATTAACCAATCATGCACATTCATTCTGTTGCAACTACCTGTACTGCAGCCACCATTGCTTTTGCAACCACCCGGTTTTGTACCACAAGATCCACAAGCCATATCAATAATGTTAGATAATGAAAATTTAGTCAAGAAATTTTTGCGGGGTAAGCTGTTGTACTACTATCAACTGCGATTGTGTCACTCACTTCAAGGTTCAGAACCTGACTGAACTATGATGATATGTAATTAAAGTAACACATTGTTTTGCTTTCTCTATATGATGATAAGCGATATACAGTTTAAGAGTGCGACGCAACCGAAGTTACCATCTGCACTGCAGCTCGTATCCACAATCCTTTCCTTACCATCAAAAATAGGGAATTAATTGAAACGATGGCTTAAACAGCAAGAACCACTTTATTTTGAATGATATGAAATAATTTTATACTTAATGCCTGAAACAACATTTTGCCATTGGCATTGCGTTCTATGTAATAAGAAGCTTTGTCTAATTCTTCAATAATCGCTTCTTGCTGACTAACACTGGCAATTTTATTTAAACGTTGTGCAAAATCTTTTTCATTATCCGCCAAAGAGATTTTATCCAATCCAATAATTTTTATGCGAATGCTTTGTTCGAGTAAATGATTAAAGTATCGTAAAAATTGTTTTTGTTTTTCACGCCCTAATTTGCTTACTTCTTCTGTAAATTTTATTTGAGCCAATGGTCCGCCTTTTAAAATAGCATTCAGCCATTCTCTCAATAAACTTTGCCAATCTTCTTCGGCATGTTGCAATAATTGTAAAGCTTCTCTGTAATTGCCTTCACAAATACTTGCTAATTGTTGCGCAATTTCAGGTGTAGCTTTGGCTCTGTTAATTAATGCGGCTTCAATTTCATTTATTTCAAGTGATGGAATTTTTACTAACTGACAACGACTTAAAATAGTAGGTAATATTTGCTCATCATTTTCTGCAACCAAAATGAATAATGTATTGGCAGGCGGTTCTTCTATTAGTTTTAATAATTTATTTCCTTCTTTGCCTAAATATTCCGGCATCCACAACACCAATATTTTGTACTCGCTTTCAAAACTTTTTAAATTCAACTGACGAATAATATCATTGCATTCTTCGGCGGTAATATTACCTTGTTTATTTTCTGCACCAATAAATTGCAACCAATCATATATGTTTCCATAAGGAAATTGTTGAATGAATTCTCTCCATTCATTGATGTAATCACTGCTCTTAGGTTTATCACCACTTTTTCTTGGAATAACGGGATAGGAAAAATGAAGATCAGGATGTATTAATTGATGTGCACGTTGAAATGCAGGCTGCGATTGAATTTCATCGGGATGAACAAAAGCCGGTTTTGTTTCTAATGCAGTAAAGCCCCCAAATAAATCTTCTACAACCGGGGTTGGTTGCGGTTGTGCTACCACATATTGCGCAAATGCCAACGCTAATGGTAATGCACCGCTTCCTTCTTTTCCTAAAAATAATAATGCATGACTAAGTCGGTTCTGTTGAACCATCTCAATCAGTTGTTGTTTCACATGCTCCTGACCAATAACATCTTTAAACAGCACAAATTATTTTTTTGTTAGTGCAAAATAAAAGAAGATACTCATATAGAGTATCTTCTTTTGTGGTTTATCGAAATATGTTAATAAGACTATTTCAAATATTTTAAGATTTCCTCACTGTCCGGAGTTGTTTTACTTGGAAAGTAAGCGATCATTTTACCATTCTCATCCAACAAAAATTTATTGAAGTTCCATGTAATGGTTGCATCTAAAACACCATTCTCTGTTTTGCTGCAAAGCCATTTGTATATTGGTGCAATATTATCACCTTTCACATCAATCTTAGCAGTTAAAGGGAATGTAACACCATAGCGTGCTTTGCAAAATTCCTGAATATCAGTTTCAGTGCCTGGTTCTTGTCCGCCAAATTGATTACAAGGAAAACCAATGATCACTAGTTTATCTTTGTATTGCTCGTATACTTTTTCCAATGCTTCATATTGCGGAGTGTATCCACATTTTGATGCTGTGTTAACGATTAATATTTTTTTGCCTTTGTATTTTGAGAGGTCTAAATCTTTTCCTTCAATAGATTTTACTTTGAAAGAATGAATACTGTCTTTGCCCGGTAATGTAAAGGCACTGATCATAGCTGCGGCAATTAAAGTGAATAGATATTTCATATGTTTTGACTTTTAGGTTTAGTACAAAGAACAACTTTTTGGCAAAAAGGTTTTTAAAATTGTGATGAATGATAACTAAATGGTATAAGCGACTGTCGCAATGCTCAATTTGGTGCCGGAAATTTTTAGAATGGCAGCAGCACAGGCTTCTAAAGTAGCTCCGGTGGTTATCACATCATCAATTAATAAAATATGTTTGTTTTTTAAGACTTTTGGGTGACTGATGCTAAAGACCGATTGCATGTTTTGCCAGCGATGAATTCGGTCCTGATGCGTTTGTGTTTCGGTAAAATGTGTTCTTACAACAGCATCGTCAATGATCGGTTTATTCCAAACAGAAACAATTCCATCGCAAATAATTTTTGCTTGATTGTATCCGCGTTTAAATTCTTTTTTTGGATTGAGTGGTAATGGAATGATTGCGTCAACATCATTAAATCTTTCTGATACATTTAATTGTTCGCCCAATCTCTTACCAAGATATATTCCTGCTTGTTGATTGCTTTTGTATTTTAATTGAACCAATAATCTTTGTAAAACTGAATCTTTGGTAAAATAAAATGCTGCAGCCGCATGTTGAATATTGATTCGTCCGTAAAATATTTTTTCAACCGGATTATTAGCATTGTGGATGAAATTGGTTTCAGGTAATTCGAAAGAACATTTAGGACAAAGCAATTCATCATGTTGTAAAATATCTGTTCCGCAACCTTCACAATGATGCGGAAAAAATAAATGAGAGAAATCTTGCACATATGATTTGATGGTTGAAATCATATCAAAAGATAAAAAATATTTTCTAAAATAAATATTGATACACTTCATGCACCTGACTTAAAGCAATCACTTCTATTTTTAATTTTTTACTATCGTAACCTTTTTTGTTGTAACGAGAAACGATGATCTTTTCAAAGCCTAGTTTTTCTGCTTCTGCAATGCGTTGTTCAATTCTGTTTACGGCTCTTATTTCTCCATTCAGTCCAACTTCACCGGCAAAACAAATATGAATCGGTAAGGGCACATCTTCATAAGAAGAAAGCAATGCACAAATAATAGCAAGATCGATTGATGGATCTTCTACTTTTAATCCACCTGCAATATTGATGAAAACATCTTTTGTTCCAAACAAAAATCCACCACGTTTTTCTAACACAGCCAATAGCAATTGTAATCTTCTTAAATCAAATCCGCTCACGGTTCTTTGTGGTGTTCCATACACACTTTGTGTAACCAAAGCTTGTACCTCAATTAATAAAGGTCGCATACCCTCTAATGTAGCAGCAATGGCACTTCCGCTCAATTGATCTTCTCTTTGTGTAATTAAAATTTCAGATGGATTGGAGACTACTTTCATACCATCTTCTGTCATCTCATAAATGCCTAATTCTGCAGTACTGCCGAACCTGTTTTTTAAAGTTCTTAAAATACGATAGGCATAATGGCGATCACCTTCAAATTGCAGAACAGTATCAACCATATGTTCTAAAATTTTAGGACCTGCGATACTTCCATCTTTAGTAATATGACCAATTAAAAAAACAGGTGTATTGGTATCTTTTGCAAATCGTTGAAATTCTGCTGCACATTCTCTTATTTGTGAAACGCTTCCTGCACTCGAATCAATTAAATTAGATTGAAGTGTTTGAATAGAATCAACAATAACTAATTGAGGCTTTAATTTTTTGATCTCATTAAAAATGGTTTGTGTAGATGTTTCGGTGAGCAAATAAAAATTTTCATTTTTAATTTTAACTCTGTCGGCACGCATTTTTATTTGTTGCTCGCTTTCTTCACCGCTGATATACAAGACCACCAATTCATTCATCATCAAACCATGTTGTAAAAACAAAGTGCTTTTACCGATACCCGGTTCTCCTGCAACCAACACTACACTGCCGGGAACAATTCCACCACCCAATACACGATTTAATTCTGCATCTTTTGTAATGATTCTTTCTTCTTCTTTTGCTGTAACATCATTCAGTGCAATTGCTTTCGATGTTTTTTTGTCATCAGTATATCCTTTCCAGTTTTGTTCTTTGTTATTTCCCTTATCTAAAACTTCTTCAACAAATGTGTTCCACGAATTACATGAAGGACATTTGCCCAACCACTTTGTACTTTCATAACCGCAACTGCTACAAAAAAAAGCTGTTTTAATTTTACTCATAGCATAAAGATAATTCCTATCAATTGATTTTATTTTGATAGGATGTTGATTAAAAGAAGCGATTGAAATAAATTAGTGATATTGATAAAGATGAAGTTCTATAAACGCAAAAGGGCTAACATTTCTGTCGGCCCTCTTACTTACTAACCCATTAAATTCTACCACTAAATTACAGAAATAGGGCATTTGGCAAAATAAATTTTGCCCTTGTTGATAAATCTATAATATACGAAAAAGTGGGTAGAGCTATTATATGAACGAGTTAAAACAGGAATTTAATTATGAATAAGTGCTTGATAATCAATTATTTAAAATTTTATTTCCTCTTCATTTTGATCAAAGAATTTGAATTCTATCAAATGAAAATTGGTATTTTCCTGCAGTGTTAATTTAGTTTTATACTTTTTACGCCATTTTTTCAGGATTGATGAAAAGAAGCCTTTGGTGAGATAAGAATACACGATAGGGTGCACCACAAGGGTAAGGCGACTATGGGAATGAGTTGCTAAATAATGCAACCTTTTTTCAATTTCGTCCTCTAATAGGAGCGTTGAGGATATTTTTCCCGTACCATTACAAACCGGGCAATCTTCAGAAGTATTGATATTGACTTCAGGTCTCATTCTTTGACGTGTAATCTGCATCAAGCCAAATTTGGAAATTGGTAAAACGGCATGTTTGGCTCGGTCGGTCTTCATAAAACCTTCCATTGCTTCCTGCAATTTCCGTTTGTTATCAGGAATTTTCATATCAATAAAATCAACCACTATAATGCCACCAATATCCCTTAATCTTAACTGTCGGGCAATTTCTTCAGCAGCTTCTAAATTGGTTTCTAAAGCATTTTCTTCCTGATTATTGCTAACGCTTTTATAACCGCTGTTTACATCAATCACATGCAATGCTTCTGTATGTTCGATAATTAAATAAGCACCACTGTTTAAATTAACTGTTTTACCAAAAGAAGATTTTACTTGTTTGGTAATTCCGTAATGATCAAATACCGGAGAACCATTATTATAATAAGAAACTATTTCTGCTTTATCGGGTGCAATTCTTTGAATATAAGTTTTGGTATCGTTGTACAAATTTTTATCATTCACAACAATCTTATTAAAATCTTCATTCAACAGATCACGAAGTATGCTGGTTGTTTTATCTTGTTCACTCATAATTTTTTCAGGTGCTTGTGCACCTTTTAAATTATGTTGAATGTTTTTCCATGATTCTGTTAAGTCTAAAAGATCCTGATGTAATTCTGATGTTGATTTTCCTTCTGCAGCTGTTCTAACAATGACGCCAAAATTTTTCGGACGAATAGCTTCTACAATTTTGTGTAAACGTTTTCTTTCTTCTGCAGAATGAATTTTTTTAGATACCGCAACGATTTCATTAAATGGTGTTAATACAACAAATCGTCCAGGTAAACTCAATTCACAACTCAATCTTGGCCCTTTTGCAGCAATTGGTTCTTTTAATATTTGAACCAATATATTCGGTTTGCCATTCAATACTTCATTGATCTTTCCTGTTTTAACTATCTCAGGTTCAATTTGAAATTTAGCAAAATCCAATCCGTTTGGCTCTTTATCATCCATCGATAATTGCGTGAACTTTAGAATAGAACGGGCAAAAGGAGAAAGATCTGTATAATGAAGAAATGCATCTTTCTCAAACCCAACATCAATAAACGCAGCATTCAATCCGGGAATAAGTTTTTTTACTTTACCCAAATACAAATCACCAACAGCAAAACTCGCATCCGCTTTTTCACTATGCAGTTCCACTAATTTTTTGTCTTCCAATAATGCAATTTCCACACCATTGGTTCCCGCGTTTATAATTAATTCTTTGTTCACGAATTTGCAACTTTTTTAAATAAACAATCACCTCCGTTGTTACGGAAACGTACAACACACTTTTAAGTACTTACCAATTTTAAGAAGGAAAGGTAAAGTTGCAGCGAGAAAGATAATTGATGGCAAATACTGTTAGTGTTAAACTCCGCCTTAGTTTTTTCTAAGACGGAGTTTACTAAATCTTATAAAGAACTATTTGTTCTTTTTCTTATGACGATTTTTACGTAAACGTTTCTTGCGTTTGTGCGTAGCAATCTTATGACGTTTTCTTTTCTTACCACAAGGCATACTCAGTCAAATTTTAATTAGTTAAACAATAAGGTTATTTTAATTCATTGATACGTTTATCAATATCTTTCTGAATTTGTTCGTTGCTGATCATTTTTTTTGCTTCACTATACCATTTTATCGCATTGGCTTTATCATTCTTCAAATCATAACATTCTGCCAATTGAAAAACAGCTTCTATGTTTTTAGGTTGCTTTTGAACAATGATGCTAAATCGTTCAATGGCTTTATCATATTGTCCGCTTTTTTTACCGCCCAAACCCAATACCATCTGTGCATACAGATTATTTGGATTCTTTTCAACTATCTGCCTCACCGGTAAAATGCCTTCCATTGGATTTCCGCCAATATTGCCTAAAATAAAACAAGCCCCTAATCCTATTTTAGTAGAATCGTTATCGGGATTGATTTGTAAAGCTTTATCTAAAAGATCTTTTGCACTGCTTGCCAACCAGTTTTGCATAGCCGGATCGGTTTCTGTTAACAGGTTATCTACAAACAGTTGGGCGGCAAAAGTGAGGGTTTTTTCCGAATTTTCCAATTTAGAAGCTTCGGCGCTATAATAGGCATATGGTTCGAAGAGATGAGCTGAATCTCTCCAGAAATTTGCCAGTTGATGGTATACTTTTATTTTTTGTTCTTTTACATCGCCCCTAATTACACTATTTTCTAATGCAGTAAGACGTTCATTTTGCGCAGGACTGATCTTTTGTTTGGCTTTTACCAATAAATCCGTGAACTCAACTTTGGAAGGATTTGCTGTTTGAGCTGGAGCCTGGCTGGTTTCTGCTTTTTTGGGTGGGATGGTATTTCCAAAGAAAAATAATAATACCAAAGCTGCAAAGGCAAGACTAATTACAATCAACTGTTGTTTTTTCACTTCAACTTAATTTGCTGCAAAGTTAGTCTGTGCTGCGTTTGCTTTTAACATCTATCATAAATTCTTTTGCAGGCTTAAAAGCCGGAATATAATGCTCCGGAATTTCAACGGCAGTGTTCTTTTTAATATTGCGACCAATTTTTGCAGCTCGCTTTTTTGTGATAAAACTTCCAAAACCACGGATATAAATGTTTTTACCATTTGCCAAACTTTCTTTTACTTCTTTGAACATGGTTTCTAAAGTAACCAATACATCCACTTTTGGGATGCCGGTTTTATCAGAAATATTATTGATGAGATCAGACTTTCTCATAAAAAAATTGTTTTTAAATAGTAAGCCACATTAAAGTAAAACAAAACTATTTGTATTTGCAAGAAAAATAGAGAAATTATGACAGACGTTATTAATTGATAAATAGTTGCTTTTTTGAACAGAATTTAATTTTTATTAATATGTACTGATAATAATGCTCATTTCTTAAAAACTAATTATGTTGCTATTTGTTAATTAAATACTTTACAAGTTGATGCAACAAAAAAAATTCACTCAGCTTTTAATGCAATGGCATTTGCAAACGAATAAGCGTTTGATGCCATGGAAGGGAGAAAAAGATCCATATAAAATTTGGTTGAGCGAGATAATATTACAACAAACCAGAGTGGAACAGGGTTGGAGCTATTATGAAAAATTTATTCAGCAGTATCCTACTGTTCAGCATTTAGCAAAAGCAAAAGATGAACAGGTATTTAAATTATGGGAAGGATTGGGTTATTATAATCGTTGTAAGAATTTATTGTTCACTGCAAGATTCATCACCCAAAAATACAAGGGCAAATTTCCCGATCAATATGATGATATAATTTCTTTAAAAGGAATTGGTCCTTACACTGCCGCAGCTATTGCATCATTCGCATACAATTTACCTTATGCAGTAGTGGATGGAAATGTGTTTCGTGTTTTATCGAGAGTGTTTGGTATTGATACTGCTATAGATAGTAGTGAAGGAAAAAATACTTTTTCAACTGCAGCCAATAAAGTATTGGATAAAAAGCAAGCAGGTTTGTATAATCAGGCAATTATGGATTTTGGTGCAACTGTTTGTAAGCCGATGTTGCCAACATGCAGTCATTGCCCGCTTCAAAAAATATGTTCGGCTTTTCAACAGGGCAGAGTGAATCAATTGCCTGTTAAAGAAAAAGTATTACAAAAGAAAAACAGATGGCTGTATTATTTTTTGTTTGAACATGATAATCAAATACTCATCCATAAAAGAGGCGGAAAAGATATTTGGGAAAATTTATTTGAATTTTATGTTGTAGAAACAGATGCGCAACAAAAATGGAATAATGATTTGGTGAATGATTGGTTAAAAGAACAATTGGATATTAAGAAAGCCAATATTATTCATATCTCTGAAATATTTGCACAACAATTAACACATCAACATATTAAAGGGCAGTTCATCAAAATACAATTATCAAAAATGCCTTCTGCATTGAAGCAATATCAATGGATAGAAAAAAAGAAATTAAAGCAACTCGCTCTTCCAAAATTCATCAATCAATATTTGGAGCAATCTTTTTTACAATCGAGTTTATTTTAGAAAATCAATTACGTTGATCTGTCTGATTGTTGATCAACCCTTCAATTAATGAACTTACAAAAGAAACAATCATGCTGAATAACAATGCAGAGAACCACCCGCTTACATGAAAGCCCGGTACTAAATCTGAAGCCCATTTGATAATGAGCACATTGATAACCAATAAAAATAAACCGAGTGTTAAAATAGTTATTGGAATAGTGAGGATGATGAGTATTGGTTTCACAAAACTATTCAGTAATCCCAAAACAATGGCAACCATAATAGCTGTGGAAGTACTGTCGATGCTTACACCACTTAAAATATAAGATGCAATCAATACTGCCACTGAAGTGATAAGTACTTTGGAAAGAAATTTTAGCATAACTGAGTTTTAAACAACAACAAGTTCGTAAAACTCCTCGGGATTTAAATATTTTTTTGCTAAAGCCTGTAATTCCTCTGCAGTAATGTTTCTGATAATATTCAGTCCCTTATGAAAATATTCCTCTGTCAAATTATTTAAGATGTAAGTTTTCCATCTTGCAATGATTTGAAAGGGTCCGTCTAAATCTCCTAAAATACTTCCCATCATATAATTACGCACCAAACTTAATTCTTCTTCATCTACCAATTCATCCTGCAACCTTCTCATTTCTTTATATGTTTCTTCAATTGTTGCATCACAAACATCACGCCCTGCTTCTGTGGCAATCATCCAACAACTTTCATGTATGTGATTTTGGAAATAAGAATGAATACCATACGTGTAACCTTTGTCTTCGCGAATATTACTCATTAATCTTGAACTGAAATAACCACCGAAAATATTGTTTAGCACCTGGATTTTTTGAAAATCGGGATGATGTCGATTGAACATTGATCTTGCTAAACGTACTGCACCTTGCACACCATTAACATCGTTGATGATATTATATTTTTTTTGTTCAGCAGGTGATGCTGTGAATTGTTTGGCATGTAGTGAAGTTTTATTCAAAGGCAGCTTACCAAAAATTGCATTCAACTGTTGTTGAATGTCATGTGGCAATTTTCCGGCAACAAAAATTTTACAATTACCATTGATATAATATTGCTGATAAAATTTTTCCAACTCTTGTTTTTGCAATGCATCATAATCTAAAGTAGAAGTATATCTTCCATAAGGATGATGAAATCCATACACATATTCATCTATCAAACGATTGGCAATAAAATCGCATTTCTTTAAATTAACTTCTAATTTTTGTTTTTGATTTTGTTTATAGATGTTTAATTCTTCTTCCGGAAATACAGATTCAGTCAGTATTTCAGCCACTACCGGTAATAAATGATGCAGATGCTTGCTCAAAGTATGTAATGTAACAGTTGCCGTTTCGCTGTAACAATTTCTATTAAGATAAGCACCATACATTTCAAAATGTTCATTCAATGCAAATGATGTTTTTTGTTTGGTGCCGTTCTTCAACATAAAATTGGTAGTAGCTGCTACAATATTTTTTTCTTCATACCAATTGCCTGCATCAAATACCCATTCAATCATCATCACATCTTCGGCACCTGCATTAATACTGTAGACAGGTACACCATTATCCAAAATAAAATGCTGATAAGGTTTTAGCTGCAGATCAAAATCAACTGCATCAATAATTTTTGGTTCTATTGTTCTGTTTAACATCAATTAATTTTTACTGTAGTAGTGAAGAGTATTGCTGTTGTTTTCATCAAAAAGCTCGTTGCTGAAATCTTTGATCTCATTGATCGTGATGGCATGATATTTTTCTAATTCCGTGTTCATCAAATTCGCGTTGCCTAATAATTCATAAAAAGCTAAACTGTTAGCTCTATTCATCACACTCATATCTTCAAATGCAATAACACTTTCTGTTTTGTTTTTTACTTTTTGTAATTCAATCTCACTGACAAAATCTGTTTTTATTTTTTCTATTTCTTCCTGAACAGCTGAAGCTGCATCTTTCATTTTTACGCCTTTTACCAGTTTGCCTTCAATAGCCAATAAGCCAGGTTCAACATTTCCGAAATGATGACAATCTAATGAAGAGAACAATTGTTTTTCTTTAACCAATGATTGATATAAACGTGAAGATGCACCTCCACCAAGGATTTCAGAGATCAGATCTGTGATGTAATATCCTTTATCTAACCTCCCCGGCATATGCCATGTTTTCATAAAAGCATCTAAAGGAACATCTGCTTTTATCTCTAACAATTTTGGAGCTGTTTGTTTTGGTTCTTGTGGTAATTGACGAATATATTTTTCTCCTGACTCAATATCACCAAACCATTTTTCAGCCAACACTTTAATATTTTCTGTTTCAACTTTTCCTGCAACAACTAAAATTGCATTAACAGGGCGATAATGTTTAAAGAAGAATTTTTTTACATCATTGATATTGGCATTTTCAACATGGCTTAATTCTTTGCCAATTGTCATCCATCGATAAGGATGTGTGGTATAAGCAAGTTCTCTCATCTTATGCCAAACATCGCCATA
>CAIRTF010000102.1 GCA_903881425.1 uncultured Chitinophagaceae bacterium
AACAGAACGAAACTTTGTTGAATATCCAGCTTAATAGTGAGAATAAAATTGAGTTGAGTGATATTTTGATTGATGAGATGGGCGATAATCATGTGAGCACATCGGTTGATACACCCATGCGTGCAGATGCATTTGCACTAACGGATGCCGAAAAAATTAATGCTATCGAAAAACATTTCCGCAGCATTATGGAAATTATGGGGTTGGATTTAACTGATGATAGCTTGAAAGGCACGCCTAAACGCGTAGCTAAAATGTATATCAAAGAAATTTTCAGTGGTTTAAATCCTGCCAATAAACCGGACATTGCATTGTTTGAAAATAAATATAAATACAATGAAATGTTGGTAGAAAAGAATATTTCATTCTATAGCAATTGCGAACACCATTTTGTACCCATCATCGGAAAAGCCCATGTGGCTTACATTAGCAACGGACAAGTGATTGGTTTAAGTAAATTAAACAGATTGGTTGAATACTATGCAAAACGTCCGCAAGTGCAGGAAAGATTAACCATGCAAATAGGAAAAGAATTGCAAAAAGTATTGGGCACTGAAAGTGTAGCTATTGTAATTGACGCAAAACATTTATGTGTGGCAAGTCGTGGCGTCGAAGATGATACATCGTCAACGGTTACTGCTTTTTATGGCGGACAATTTAAAGAAGATAAAACCAAAGATGAGTTTTTAAGATACTTAGAATTGAACACACAGTTCTAGTTTAGTTGTTTTGTTACAAAGTTTAACCCTGATAAGTTTTCTTGTCAGGGTTTTCTTTTATTTTTGATCGCTAACAACAAGTTATATGAGTAAACATGCATTTATTTTTCCCGGACAAGGTTCTCAATTCAGCGGAATGGGAAAAAATTTATACGACAACAATTCGCTTGCTAAAGATTTATTTGAACAAGCCAACGATATTTTAGGTTTTCGAATCAGTGATGTAATGTTCATCGGAACAGATGAACAGTTAAAACAAACCAATGTAACACAACCTGCCATTTTTTTGCACTCAGTTATTGCATTTAAAACAATGCATGATGCAAAGCCCGATATGGTTGCCGGACATTCATTGGGTGAGTTCTCTGCATTGGTTGCCAATAATGTATTGCAGTTCGAAGATGCGTTGAAATTAGTGAGCATTCGTGCAACAGCCATGCAAAAAGCATGTGAGCTAAATCCTTCTACAATGGCGGCTGTATTGGCTTTGGCTGATGACAAAGTAGAAGAGATTTGCCAACAAATTCAAGATGAAACAGGTGAAGTTGTTGTGCCTGCTAATTATAATTGCCCCGGGCAATTAGTTATTAGCGGTTCTTTAAATGGAATTGAAATTGCATGCGAAAGAATGAAAGCAGCAGGCGCAAAGCGTGCTTTGGTATTACCGGTTGGTGGTGCGTTTCACTCTCCATTAATGGCACCTGCTAAAGAAGAATTGGCGGCAGCCATTGAAGCAACGACATTCAATGCACCATCTTGTGCAGTATATCAAAATGTGGTGGCAAAAGCAGTGACAGATGCAACAGAAATAAAAAAGAATTTGATCGATCAATTAACCGGTGCTGTTCGTTGGACACAAACCATTCAATCAATGGTTGCAGATGGTGCCACACGTTTTACAGAAGTAGGTCCGGGTAAGGTTCTACAAGGATTGGTACAAAAAGTTTTTAAGGAAGCAGTAGTGGATGGAGTGAATTAATGTGCAAATTAGACAATATGCAAGTTTGCAGATGAAATGAATTTTCAATTTGCACATTCGCATATCTGCACATTTAAAAATCCAATATTCCATTAATCCATTCACCATCTAATGTGGCGTTGTATTTTTTATAGAAATTTATAGCAGGTTCATTCCATTCCAATACCTGCCAAACCATTCTTTTAAATCCTTTCTCTTTGCATTCTTCAATCACTCGGTCAAATAATAATTTACCAATGCCTTTGCCTCTTGCATTTTCGGTAACTAAAAAATCTTCTAAATATAAACATTGGCCTTTCCAGGTGGAGTAGCGAATATAATACAATGCGAATCCAAGAATAACATTATTGGTTTCAGCTACAAAGCCCCACCAGACAGGCTTTTCGCCAAAACCGCTTTCTTCAAAATGAGTTAATGTTACGGTAACTTCTTGTGGTGCTTTTTCGTACACAGCCAGTTCATTCACCAATTCCAATAATCTCTTGCAATCTTTTTTTTCTGCTCTTCTGATAATAATACTCATTGTAAAAACTATAATGCTTTTAATGCTTGTTCAAAATCGTTTAAAATATCTTCAATATTTTCAATACCCACACTTAAACGGATCAATCCATCCGTAATACCGAATTTTAAACGTTCTTCTTTCGCAACACTCATATGACTGGTGCTTGCCGGATGCGATATCAAAGTATCAACATTTCCAAAGGATGTTGCTTGCGTACACATTTGCAAAGCATCCATAAATTTTTTTGCTTCCATTATTCCGCCTTTTAATTCAAAACTCATTAATGAACCAAACTGTTTCATTTGTTTTTTTGCAGTGAGATGATCCGAGTGAGAGGTTAATCCAACATAATTTACTTTCTCCACTTTGTTATGTTGTTGTAAAAAATCTGCTACTTTCATAGCATTGCTGCAATGTTTGTCCATCCTGAGTTCCAGCGTTTTCATTCCATTGATTAATAAGAATGCATCGAACGGACTTGTATTGCCTCCTAACAATACATGCCATTTCCAAACTTTAGTATGCATGTATTCATTGTCCTTTCCAATCAATACACCACCAATAGAAGTTCCATGTCCGTTTAAAAATTTTGTGGTGGAATGCAAAACGAAATCAACGCCATATTTAAAAGGTTGCTGCAAATAAGGGGTGGCAAACGTGTTATCAACAGAAACTATGATATTATATTTCTTTGCAATTGTAGTTACGGCTTCTATGTCAATGCAATTAATTGTTGGATTAGCCGGTGTTTCAATATGAATTAATTTAATAGAAGGATTTTGTTTAATGGCATTCTCTAAAATATTCAAATCTCTGATATCTGCTATTATTGTTTTAATGCCTGCATCTGCCAAAACTTTATGTATTAATTCATAAGTGCCGCCATATAAAGCATAATGCGATAATACTGTATCACCCGCTTTTAAATTACTCAAAAATAAAGTAGTCATCGCTGCTTGTCCGCTGGAATGCAGTAGAGCTTTGAGTTTTATCGATTCTCCATTTTCATTTGTTAAGCCAAAAGATTCTAAAGCTTCAATGGTTTTTTCTGCAGCAGTAAAAGTTGGATTACCCCAACGACTATAGATTTTTGTTTTATCAGCACTTGCAAAACGAGCAGCACCTTCGTCTGTTGTATCAAATGAAAAAGTTGATGTTGCATAAATAGGCGTAAGATGAGAAAAATCTGCATTTTCTTTTACTGTATGTAACGCAACAGAGCTAATACCTGTTAATGGAAATTTATTTCTTTTCATGTGTATAAATTCAGTCTGATAAAAATGATTTGCTGTGTATCTTTCAAATCAAAAGTAAACAATCAAAATGAAGGAAATACTTTCTTCTTATGCCGCTTATAATATTTGGGCGAACGAGCAATTGATGAATATTGCTTTGAAATTATCTGAAGAAAAATTGCATCAATCTATTGAAAGTAGTTTCCCGAGTATTTATAAAACTTGTTTGCATTTGTGGGATGCAGAAGCCATCTGGTGGCAGCGAATGAAATTGCAGGAACAAATTTTTATACCAAGTTCATCAGGTAATCATTATTCATTTAATGAAATAGTGAAGGGCATTCATCAACAAGACAAGCAATGGGCAGAATGGATTGCCAATACCTCTGAAAATCAATTGCAGCATGTGTTTGCATATTATAGTTTGAAGAAAGAGTATTTCAAGCAACCACTTTGGCAAGCATTACATCACTTGTTTAATCATTCTACTTATCATCGGGGACAGATAGTAACCATGCTTAGACAATTAGGCGTTGCTAAACTCCCTTCAACCGATTTTGCACATTGGATAAGAAAGAAATGATTTTAATCTGCCGGCGTCCAAACAGAGCTTCTGCCCAATAAAGAAAAGCCACAGATATAACCACGAAGTTTTAATGCTGTTCCGTTAAAACTTAATTTGCCACAATAAGTTTTGCCGGTTTGCGGATCGTATACAGCACCATCTTCATAAATATCGGGGTTGCTGCTTTTGACAAAATTTTGAAGAATGATTAAATTGAGAATAGATCTATTTTTTAATTGATCATTGGGATTGTTTTTATCAATTTTAGGTTTCCCGTTTGTATCATTAGGTTGTTGCAGAGAAATAATCCTCCCATAAAATTTTCCATCAGTTGCTCTGAAAATTTGGATCTTGGAAGTTTTCTCTTCATTCCACCAAATTCTTTCAATAGGCTCTTTTTGTGCAAAGGAAATTTTTACAAGAAACAATAGCAAAACGAAAATTATTTTCTTCATTCTTATTATTTACAACTGTACAATAAAAAAGCAGGTAAAAAGTTTTACCTGCTTTGACAATTTTATTAATCAATTAACTATTGTAAGCCCATTTCACCCAGGTAGCACCCCAGGTAAAACCACCGCCAAATGCAGCGAGTACAATGTTATCGCCTTTTTTTAATTGACTTTCCCATTCCCACAAACACAATGGAATGGTTGCTGCCGTTGTGTTTCCGTATTTCTGAATATTGATCATTACTTTTTCTTTCGGTAAGCCCATTCTGTTAGCAGTAGCATCAATAATGCGCAAATTTGCTTGATGCGGAACTAACCACGCAATATCATCACCGGTTAAATTATTTCTTTCTAATAATTCTGCACTCACATCTGCCATACCTTTTACAGCGAACTTAAATACCGGTTGTCCATCCTGATAAATGAAATGTTGTTTAGCTAAAACTGTTTCAACACTGGCCGGATTTAATGAACCGCCTGCTTTTTGGTATAAATAATTTTTACCTACTCCATCACTTTTTAATAAACTGTCTAGAATTCCGTTTTCATCAGTACTTGGTTCCAATAAAACTGCTGCAGCTGCATCACCGAACAAGATACAAGTGGTTCTGTCGGTATAATCTACAATGCTGCTCATTTTATCTGCACCCACAACAATTACTTTTTTATATCTGCCGCTTTCAATGAATGAAGTGCCGGTAGTTAATGCGAATAAGAAACCACTGCAAGCTGCATTCACATCAAATCCAAAAGCATTACTGGCACCTACATTATGGCTGATGATATTAGCTGTTGCTGGAAACAACATATCGGGTGTAACTGTTGCGCAGATAATGCAATCAATATCTTTCGGATCCAGATTTCTCTTGCGTAATAACTCCAGAACTGCGGGTGTGCCTAAATCACTGGTAGCTTTGCCGGGCTCTCTCAAAATTCTTCTTTCGCTGATACCGGTTCTTGTTTTAATCCATTCATCATTGGTATCTACCATCTTTTCCAGATCGGCATTGGTCAGTTTTGTTTCAGGCACATAAGCACCTACTGCGGTAATGGCTGCTGTAATTTTACTCATCTTTTAATTGTCTTCTGGTAAAATAAATAGCTGCAAATATCAGAAATCATCTTTTATAAGCACACTAAAACTTTTTTCAGCTTGTAATTGCAATGAAATCAATGGTTTTTGGGATGAATCGACTATTTTTGAAAGAATAAGTTATGATTGCTTTTGTAAGAGGACATTTTATTGCGAAAACACCTGCCAGTGTTATTGTTGATGTGAATGGTGTTGGTTACGAATTGCAAATAAGTTTGCATACATATAGTGCTATCAGCAATAAAGAAAGCGGACAGTTATTAACTTATTTGCATATTACCGAAAATGGTCAAACCTTATTTGGTTTTGCAGAACAAAAAGAAAAAGAATTGTTTTTGCAATTGTTAAGTGTTTCGGGAATAGGTGCAGCTACAGCCAGAATGATATTGTCTGGAATGAAGCCGGTAGAGATTATTAAAGCTGTGGTGCAAAATAATACCAAGCTTTTATCAAGTATTAAAGGCATTGGAAAGAAGACAGCAGAACGCATTGTCTTGGAACTGAAAGACAAATTCAGCAAATACGGATTGGAATCACCATTGGGCGAATCGGAAAATGCTGTAGAATCGGATGCAGTAACAGCTTTAACTGCATTGGGAATTGGCCGACCCGCAGCTGAAACAATTATTAAAAAAATCATACTTTCAAACCCTGATATTTCGTTAGAGGATATTATCAAACAAGCACTTAAAAATTTGTAATTATTGCTTCAAACTTTACTTCATCAAGGCTGCATTTTTTGAATCGTTTATTGAATGTTTTTTTTATTACAATGCTAACTGCTGTGACATGGTTATGTCAGGTTCAATATTCGTTTGCCCAAATCAAAGATTCCATTCCCAAAAAAGATTCACTTCGTTTTCCCATTTATGACAGAAGAGGCGATCCTTATACCTGGAAAAATAATAATCCGTTTGATATCAGAGATTCGTCCTTCATCAAACAAACTATTGAATACGATCCTAAAACCAATCAATATTATATCATTGAAAAAGTTGGAAAACAAATTTATCGTAAACCAACCTATTTAACCTTCGAAGAATTCTATCGCTTAAAAAATGCAAAAAGCGAAGCCGATTATTTTAAAGAAAGAGCCGATGCATTAACGGTATTAAACAAAAAAGCACAACGACCAAAAATGCAGGTGTATGATAAATTGTTCGATCGCATTTTTGGTGTTGGACAAAATGGTTTGAAGGTCGATATTAAACCACAAGGTTATGTTGATATCATGGCAGGCTATCAAGGGCAAAATACGTTGAACCCCACTTTACCTGAAGCAGCCAGAAAAACAGGTGGTTTTGCATTTGATATGAATGCCAATATGCAAGTGAATGCCAATATTGGCGATAAATTAAAACTGCCCATTAATTATAATACACTTGCCAATTTTGATTATCTCAATCAATTAAAATTAGATTACAAAGGGAAAGATGATGAGATTATCAGAAGCATTGAAGCAGGCAACACCACTTTTCAAACAAAAAGTACATTGATTACCAGTGCGCAAAATTTATTCGGGATCAAAGCGCAATTACAATTTGGAAAATTATCTGTTACTGCAGTAATTGCTAATCAACGATCGCAAAGACAAAGTCAAACTTTACAAGGTGGTGCCGCATTAAATAATTTTCAAAAGAAATTAGATGATTATGAAGAGAACAGACATTTTTTAGTAGCACAATATTTTAGAAACAATTATAACAATGCAATGAGCAATCTGCCTGTTGTAAACAGTCAGGTGCAAATTCAACGCATAGAAGTTTGGGTAACGAACAGAACCGGTGCAGCAACAGATACCAGAGCGATTGTTGGTTTTATGGACCTTGCAGAAAATCAACCATATAATTCCAATGTACATTCACTCACTTCCAATCCCTTGCCGGGTAACGGTTCCAACGATCTCTACAGTTCATTAATTAATAATCCAACCAACAGAGATCCTGCATTGGTGAATAGTAATTTATTGGCAAAAGGATTAACACCGGTAAATGATTATGAAAAAACATTTGCCAGAAAATTGCAACCATCAGAATATTATTTTAATCCGCAAGTGGGTTTTATTTCAGTGAATTCGCAATTACAACCGGATGATGTGTTGGCAGTAGCATATCAATACACCGATAATGGAAGAGTATTTCAAGTTGGAGAATTTTCACAAGATGTTGCACTCGATTCAACACAAGGTGTTCAAAAAGTTTTGTTCTTAAAATTATTGAAGGCAACATCTGCACGCACATCATTGCCTCTTTGGAAATTAATGATGAAGAATGTGTACTCATTGGATATGGCCAATGTTAGCAGAGATGGATTTAAGTTGAATGTAATGTATCAGCAACCCAGTGGCGGATTAAATATTTTTTTACCGGAAGCTTCTGCTGTTGCTAATGGAAAATCTTTATTGTCTATTTTAAATTTAGACAGATTGAATAATCGTAATGATCCGCAACCGGATGGGGTATTTGATTATGTGGAGGGGTTCACTGTTTTATCGCAACATGGAAGAATTATTTTCCCTGTCCTGGAACCTTTTGGCAGCGATCTGGAAACTTTAGCATTCAATGGTGTTGCAGCTAATATCAAATCAAAATATTTATTTAAACAATTGTATGATTCAATAAAAGCTATTGCACAAACTTATGCCAACTTAGATCGCTTTGTAATGAAAGGACAAGCAAAAGGAAGTGGCACAGGCGATATTGCTTTAAATGCGTATAATGTTCCGCAAGGTTCTGTGAAAGTTACAGCCGGCGGACAAACATTAGTGGAAGGCGTTGATTATACAATCGATTATAATTTCGGAACAGTTAAAGTTTTAAATCAGGCGATATTAAATTCCGGTGTGCCTGTCAATGTTTCTTACGAGAACAATGCCACATTCGGTATGCAGCAAAGAGGTTTTTTTGGATTGCGATTAGATTATGCAGCCAGTAAAAAATTATCTTTTGGTGCTACCATGGAACGATTGAATGAGCGCCCGTTTTTTACAAAAATGAATTATGGAGAAGATCCTATTCGCAATACCATGTATGGTGTTGATGTAAATTATAAATCAACATTACCCGGATTAACAAGAGCATTGAATAAATTACCGTTTTATTCTAGCAAAGCCATGTCAACCATTACTGCATCAGGCGAAGGAGCCTATTTTAAACCTGGTCATCCACCACAAATAGGAAGCGGTAATAATGGTTTAATTTATTTAGATGATTTTGAAGGAAGTACCAGCAGTATTGATCTTCGTTTTCCATTGGTATCATGGGCATTGGCTTCTACACCTCAAGGCAATCCGAGTTTTCCGGAGTCTACTTTAACAGACAGTGTTGATTATGGAAAGAACAGAGCCAAATTAGCATGGTATAATATTGAACCGAATTTGCAGGATAAAAATTCTACCAATAATCCATTGAGACATAATTTGGCTGAATTAAGTGATCCGAGAGTAAGATTGGTTTATACCAATGAATTGTTTCCTCAATTAACAACCAACATCACCAATACACAAACCACCACATTCGATCTCGCTTTTTATCCAACAGAGCCGGGTCCGTATAATTATGAAAATAATCCAGCTCAAATTAATGCGAATGGTAAATTAAGTAATCCGCAAAGCAGATGGGGTGGTTTAATGAGAGCATTGGATCAAACAGATTTTGAAACAAACAATTTTGAGTTTGTAGAGTTTTGGATACAAGATCCGTTTATTACTAATCCAAATAGTACCGGCGGATCATTGCGGCTGAATTTAGGTAATGTGAGTGAAGATATTTTGAAAGATGGAAAACGTTTTTATGAAAATGGATTAAATACACCAACCATCCCTGCTGCAGTAGATAGTTCCGGCACTTGGGGAAAAACGCCCACCAATCCTATTCAGGTAACGAATGCATTTAGCAATGATCCAAATGATCGTCCGTATCAGGATGTTGGTTTTGATGGATTGGATAATGATGGAGAAAGAAGAAAAAGAAGTTATTATTTGAGTGTGGTTGCCAATAATTTTGGTACTAATTCAAGTTTATATCAAAGAGCTATCAAAGATCCATCTAATGATGATTATGTATGGTATCGCGATGCAAGCTTTGATGCAAACGGAACGGGAATTTTAGGACGATATAAAAATTATAATAATCCGCAAGGCAATTCACCGGTTGCCTCAAGTAACAGCACATTTGCACCTGCTGCCACTTTATATCCGGATAATGAAGACCTGAATCACGATAATACCTTAAATGAAACTGAAGCGTATTATGAATATCAAGTTGATTTGAAACCCGGAATGGATGTAGGTATTACAAAATATATCACCGATAAAAGAGTTGTCACAGTTAGTTATGCCGATGGTCATTCTGGAAATGAAAATTGGTATTTATTTCGTGTGCCCATAAAAGATTATGTAAAAAATGTGGGCAATGTTCCTGATTTTAAATCCATTCGTTTTATGCGAATGTATTTAACAGGCTTTAAGGATTCTGTGATCATGCGTTTTGCCTCTTTGAATTTAGTGAGAAATACATGGCGTCAATTTGCATACAATGTGGATACCACAGGTTCTTATACACCTGTTAATAATGCCAACACTACTTTCAATACATTGGCCGTAAACTTAGAAGAGAACAGTAGCAGAACGCCCGTTAATTACTTAATTCCACCCGGAATTGAACGCGTACAATTATTAAGTAACAATGGTGTGAATTTATTACAGAACGAACAATCATTAAGTCTGCAAGTGAAAAATTTGGCAGTGGGTGATGCAAGAGCAGTATTTAAAACTTTGCCAAATTATGATATGCGCTTGTATGGTAAGTTATTGATGTTTGCACATGCAGAAGCGGCACCGAATACAATTTTAAAAGATAATCAATTGAATTTAGTAATGCGTATTGGTCAGGATTATCTGAATAATTATTATGAGATCAAAGTGCCATTAAAAGTTACACAACCGGGTAATTATGTTGCTGCTGCAGACACTGCAGTCTGGCCAACATTGAATAATCTTGATTTTGATTTGCAAACACTGATCAGTTTAAAAACATTGAGAAATAAATTGGGAAAATCTGTTGATACTATTTATCGACAGCAAAACGGCAATAAAGTATTTTCTATTTTAGGTAATCCTAATATCGGGCAGGTTAGCGGAATTTTAATTGCTGTCGAAAATGCAAAAGGCAATACCTCTTCGGTTAATGCAGAAGTATGGGTAGATGAATTGCGTTTATCTAATATTAATGAACAAGGTGCTTATGCGGCAGTTGGTAAAGTAGATATTACTTTAGCCGACTTAGGTAAAATATCTGTTTCGGGAAGTATGCATACGGCAGGATGGGGTTCACTTGAATCTACTATCGGACAAAGAGCATTGGATGATTTTACACAATTCGATGCAGCCATTTCTATTGATGCGGGAAAACTCTTGCCTAAAAAAGCAAGATTATCCATTCCTGTTTTTGCAAGTTTTGATCGAACAGTAAGCGCACCAAAATATGATCCCTACGATTTAGATATTACTTTAAGTGATAAGATGAATGCCGCTGCTAACAGGGCTTTGCGAGATTCGATACGCAATGCTGCTATCGATCAAACAACTATCAAGACCATCAACTTCACCAATGTTCGGGTAATGCCAAAAGGTAAACCACATTTATTAAGCATCAGTAATTTTGATATAAGTTTTTCATTTACCCAAACATTGCAAAGCAATCCTAATACTTTATTTAATAATGTTACCAAATGGCGTGGTGGTTTCGGATATACTTTTCAACAACAATCAAAATACAAAGAACCCTTTAAGCGATGGATTAAAAGTAAAAGTCCGTGGCTTGGTTTGATACGTGATTTTAATTTCAATCTGAAACCATCTTTATTAAGTTTTCGTGCAGACATCAATCGTCAATTCGGACAATATGCACCGCGAATTGTAAATACTGATTTAACCAAAACACAAGTGCAACGTGTTGATACTACTTACGACAAATATTTTACATTCGACAGATATTATAATACCCGCTGGGATTTGGCACGCTCTGTTAATTTTGATTTCTCTGCCAATAATAATGCAAGGGTAGATGAGCCTTATGGTTTATTGAATACCAAAGCCAAGAAAGATACGGTGGTAAATAATTTCCTGAAAGGCGGAAGAAATACTTTGTATAATCAAAAAGCAACATTGAGTTATACGCTTCCATTGAGCAAATTTCCTTTAACAGATTGGATGATGATGCGTTATACTTACGCAACAACATATAATTGGATTGGCGCTAGCCGTTTGGCTGTTTCATTAGGTAATACTTTAGAGAACAGCCAGAATAATATTTTCACCGGTCAATTTGATATGACAAGATTGTACGCTAAAAATAAATGGTTGCGAGCGGTAAATAATGCCAATAAACCCAAACCCATATTCAATAATAGTCCGAATCAAAAAAATGGTTTTGGAAAATCACCTGATGTGATTGATATAAAACCACCTCAACAAAATATTTTAGGAACAACTATTCCATCAAGAGAAGAAGTTGTAAAAAATTTAACGGGTAAGAAAAAAAGAGAAGCATTAAAAAAATGGCGACAACAAAAAAGAGATCTCCGAATTGCACAAAGATTGGAAAAATATAATCAGCCTCAACAAATAAGTGATGTTGCCAAAATTGCCGGCGGATTAATAACCATGATAAAATCTGTTGCAGTAAATTATTCGGAGAATTTCAGCAGTCGAATTCCGGGTTATATGGATAGTACCAGAGCTTTAGGTCAAGATTGGAATAGCATGCAACCGGGATTGGATTATGTTTTTGGAAGACAACCTGACACCACTTGGCTGAATCAAAAAGCCAGACAAGGATTGATCTCACGTGACAGCTCATTCAATTCATTGTATCGTCAAAACTTCGAACAAAAGCTAACATTAAATGCAGTGGTGCAACCCATCAGAGATTTTACTATTGATATCAGCTTAACAAAAAGTTTTAATAAAGATTATTCCGAATTATTTAAGGATACTTTGTTTGGAAACAATACCAATTCTAAACAACATTTGAATCCTTATGCAACGGGTGGTTTCAGTGTTTCATTTATTTCTTTCACAACATTATTCGAAAAAGTTGATCCGAATGTGGTGTCCGGAACTTTTCAAAAATTTGAAAGTAACAGAACCATTATTTCGCAACGTGTTGCTCAAAACAATCCATACTGGCAAGCATTGTCTCCCGGTCAACAACATAGTGCAGATGGTTTCGCCACAGGTTATGGAAGATATTCGCAAGATGTATTGATTCCTGCTTTCATTGCTGCATACACAGGAAAAAGTCCGTATCAGGTTTCCTTATTGAAAGAGTCTAATGCCAACATTAAATCAAATCCCTTTAGTGGTATTCTTCCCAAACCCAATTGGAGTATAAATTACACAGGCTTGAGTAAAATACCTGCATTGCAAAAGATATTTTCTGCTATTAATTTAAAACATGCTTATTCCGGAACATTAAGCATGAATAGTTTTACCAGTGCATTATTATACAGCGATCCTTTAAAATATGGAGCACCGGGTTTTATTGATACGGTGAGTGGAAATTATACGCCGTTCTTCTTAGTACCGAATATTACTATGCAAGAACAATTTTCTCCATTGATTGGCATTGATGTTACTACCACTAAACAATTAAGTTTTAAATTCGATTATGGAAAAAGCAGAACATTAAGTTTGAGTTTGATAGATTATCAAATGAGTGAAACGAATAGTACTATGTGGACCATTGGCGGTAGTTGGCGAAAGAAAGGATTGAATCTGCCTTTTAAATTACCGGGCATGAAAAATACCAAACTGCAAAATGATCTGACATTGAAATTAGACCTCTCATTCCGTAATGATGCAACAAGTAATAGCAGATTAGATCAAAGCAATTCTTATGCAACGAACGGACAAAAAGTGATCATCATTCAACCGGCCATTGATTATGTATATAACAGCAGAATTAATGTAAAATTCTTTTTTACACAAACCAGAACCACACCATTTATTTCAACAACAGCACCAACTATTTTTACAAAAGCCGGATTGCAGGTAAGAATTTCTTTAGCGCAATAAATTATTCTTTATAAAAATAAATGCCATCTGCCTGTGCAGTGCAGGTAACAGTTAATTCATTAATGCAAACATGTGATGGAAGAGTGGCTGTATAAAAAGCAATATCAGCAACATCATTGGCATGTAATGGTTCATAACCTTTATAAGTTTGAGCAGCTTTTTCTGCATCACCTTTAAAACGCACCAACGCAAATTCTGTGTCGGCAGCACCGGGATGAATGGCCGTCACTTTTATTTTGTGTGGTAACAGATCAATGCGCATGGTTCTGGAAATCACATCCACAGCAGCTTTAGCAGCACAATACACATTGCCGTTCTGATACATATCTTTTGCGGCAACGGAACCCATATTAATAATTTGCCCCTTTTTATTCTCAATCATGTAAGGCAATATGGCTTTGCTTACATACAATAAACCATTCACATTGGTTTGAATCATGGTATCATAATCATCCAGCGATCCGTTTTCAAAACTATCTCTGCCCCACGCACCACCTGCATTGTTTACCAACACGTCAATATTTTTCCATTCATTTGGTAAGTTGCTTAAATGATTAAATACCTCTTCACGATTGCGAACATCAAAAACCAATGGCAATACTTTTACTGCATATTTTTTTTGCAGGTCATCAGCAATAGCTAATAATTTTTCTTTTCTTCTTCCGGTAATGATGCAGTTATATTTGTTCGCTGCAAACTTTTCTGCGATGGCTTTTCCAAAGCCCGATGTTGCACCTGTAATGAGTATTGTCATGAAGTAAAATTATTTAAAGTTTATATTCTGTGAATGATGAAAAAATTAGTATAAGCTGTATCAACCGCTTATCTAATCAACACCACTGTTCCTTTTCTGAAAATGATATTGCCTTTATAATCTGTTCCTTGTGCCATATATACATAAGTACCGCTTGGTTGTGTTGAACCATTGGCAGTGCCATCCCAACCTTTATTGATCTCACTGGTAGTAAAAAGAATTTGTCCCCAACGATTATAAATGCGGAAATAATCTAAACTTTTCAATCCTACAACAATTGGTTTTAAAACATCATTCTTATTATCGCCATTTGGTGTAAATGCAGAGGGCAAAATAATATCCGGTGAGTTATTGTATACTCTTACAATAATATCATCTTGTGCATAGCATCCTTCTTTTGAAATAGCAGTCACTATATATTTAATGGAATCTGTTCCGGATGATAAAGTGGCAACAGGATTTGCAATGAATGGGTTACTTAATCCCGTAGCCGGTGTCCATAAAAAAGTTTTGTTGAGGGTATCACTAACCGATGCAGTTAATTGAACAGGCTGATTGGCAACAACAGAAGTATCATGTCCTGCAAAAACATTGAATGGCGGAACAACAGTTATAAGAATGGTATCGGTAACTGCTTTCGGACATCCAACTGTATCGGTAACTAAAATAGAATACGCTGTTGTTTTACTTGGTCCGGCAACCGGGAATAAAGTTTTTGCATTTAATAAACTTGTTGTTGGCGTCCATTGATAAAATGAACCAACAATAGATGCAGCTAATTGTACCCTGCTGCCAAAACAAATAGTAGTATCCGGACTAACAGCTACAAACGGATAGGGTGCAACTTTAATATACACAGAATCAATTGCCTGACATTTTCCCAAATTTGCAGTTACGTAATATTTAGTATTAATTAATGGTTGCACTAAAGGATATTTAACGCTATCTACAAATACACCCGATGAAGCAATCCATTTATAACTCAATGCATAACTGGTAGGATGTAAATGAAAACTATCGGTTTTACAAATACCGCTATCTAATCCTGCATCCACAGAAATATATTGTAACACATTTACTTTAACAGAATCTTTATTAATGCAGCCATTATTATTTACAGTAACATAATAAACAGTTGTGTCTTTCGGATACACCAATGGTGTTGCAGCATTAGGATTAATTAATCTGGTAACAGGTGTCCATGAAATACTACCGCCATTGGTATTGGCAATTAATGGTAAGGTATCAATACTGCAAATCAATGTATCATGAAAAGGTAATATGAGCTGAGGTTTGTCAGACACATTCAATATTTGTGTTACTGTAGAGCTGCAACCTTTACTGTTGGTAACAAACAATTGAATGGTTCTGTTGCCGGGTGTACTATATAAATAAGTCGGGTTTTGAATATTGGAAGTATCAGTGGTTAAAGGAGTATCGCCAAAGTTCCAATGCCAACTATTCACAAACCCATAACCGGGATGTGTGGTATCTGTAAATTGATATGTATTTAAAAAGCAACTTCCCGAAACAGAAAATCCGGGAATAAAAACCGGATATACTTTTACCAATGCAGTAGTTGAATCCTGACAACCACCTGTGGCAACAACTTTTAATTTTAAAGTAAATGTGCCACTGTCTTTATAAGTATAGGTTGGTGTTGGTTGAGAGGAAGTATCTTTTAACGCATTTTTTACATCACCGAATTTCCATAAATAAGAAGTGATGTTGGATGAGGCTGATTCGTTTTGGAAATTCATCGTATATCCATTGCAAGTAATGTAGGATGGATTTAATGCGGCAGCAGAAATAGAGCAATTAGCAACATTAATATGTATTTCTTTTTTGGTAGTACTTATAAGAACCCCATTTCTATATTCACTAACACAAACAGCGATTACATAATCTCCCGTAACTGAAGGCGCAGTTCCTGAAATAAGTCCTGTTAATGAATCAATCGTTACCGATGGTCCTAATGGGTCTAATCCGGAAAATGGGAAAGCATAGGGTATACTTGAATAAGGTGGGTTTGTAGGTGGGTTTGGTTGTTGCTGACCTGAACCATTACCACCACCTTGTAAACCATTACAAAAACTATAACGAAGAGTATCTCCGTCAATATCAGTTGCACTAAAATCAAAAGTGAATTTTGTATTGTAACATATAACAGCAGTATCTCGTTGAACAAAGGATGGACTTGAATTTTTTGAATAATTAATGCCATTAATAGTAGATGGAATATAACCACTATAAGTAACTCCGATTGAATTTGAATTGCTTACATTTTGAATGCCCGCAATTCTACAACATCTTTGTACTGCTAAAACATAGCCCGATGCATTAAACGGTAAATCAACTGTTGTGACATAAGTATCGATCCTGTAACAAATAGTTGGCTTGGGATTTAAGCAGGGGTCGAATGTTGTTTTAGTTGGAAACTCCGTACCTGATAATGGAATTGTAAGAGTATTAATTAATGCAGAAGAAGCATTGTCGAAAATACCTAAATAAATTTGCTGATCAACTTGCTGAGAAGTTGAAGTACATAATAAGTATTGCCTTACCGTAATTCTATATTTGTTTGTTTGAGCTGTTGAATCTGTACTTAAATATTCATATTGTATCCATCCGCCTTTCAAATG
The DNA here is from genome assembly GCA_903881425.1 of uncultured Chitinophagaceae bacterium. GTDB lineage: Bacteria > Bacteroidota > Bacteroidia > Chitinophagales > Chitinophagaceae > CAILAF01. The sequence continues at coordinate 17,022 of CAIRTF010000102.1, forward strand.
CGCAGCAAATGTTACTACATAAAAAAAAGATACAACAACTAATAAAAAAAATTTCTTCATAAACATTTTCTTATCAAAAAAATAGCCATAGAAACTGATAAGATGATAAAGATAACTTAGCTCATCTTTTATTATAAAAATAATTGATCAAATAAGATAATACATTTTTTATCGAATCAATCCGACTGTCCCTTTTCGGAAAATGATCTTTCCTGTATAATCAATTCCCTGTGTAACATAAACGTAAGTTCCACTTTGCTGTCTGTTTCCATTTACATTACCATCCCAGCCTTTGCCAACCTCACCGGTAACATATACCAATTGCCCCCAACGATTAAACACTTTAAAATAATCGAATGTTTTGATGCCAACAGGAATCGGTTTTAACACATCATTTCTTCCATCACCATTTGGTGTAAATGCACTGGGTACAAAAATATCCGGACCTGTTTTAAACACTTTAATGGTAACAGCATTTTGCCCGTAACAACCAATGGGAGTTGATGCTTTTACGGTATACGTGATGGAATCGAAACTTGAATTTAAAGTTGCTATCGGATTAGAAATATTTGAAAAATTTAAACCTGTTGATGGTGTCCAAATAAAATTGGTCGCTAACGAATCATTCACTGTTGCTGTTAATTGTAAAGGTTGATTGCTGATAACACTGGTATCATTTCCGGCATTCACCACAATCGGTTCATTTACCCTTACATGCATGGTATCAATTAATGGATTAGGGCATCCTGCATTCGTGATCGTTAAAATATAATCTGTTGCTTTGGATGGCGCTGCTTTCGCATTAATATTATAAGGTGTTGTATTCACTGTTCCGTTACCGGGATGATATAATTGTCCTGCATTATTCCATGTATAATTTGTTCCGGTTGTAATAATCGGATTTAAAAAAGCAGCCGTTCCAAAACAAATTGTTGTATCAAGCGGGTAAACTATTGCTTGCGGAAATGCTACATGATAAATACCTGCAAATGCAATGCTGCTGGTATCTGCCGGACAAATACCATTTTTTAAAACAGCTCTGAAATAAGTTGGGTCATTGACACCACTGATATTATAGAGTGAATCTGTTTTAACAGGATTGAAACTATTCCATGTAATACTATCCAATGAAGATTGCCAGTTTAAAATATTTCCGGTATAGTTACTTAATGTAAGTATGGCTCCTTTGTTTTGTCCTTGACATATTGCAATGTTTTTTGGATTGATGGAACCACCCACCGATGTTGCATCAACTGTAATGGTTGCACCTGAACTACTATCAATGGCACAAGCTTTTCCGTTTTGAACAATGGCAATAAAACGTGAAGTCTTTTTTAGATTAATGGCAGTGTATGTATTAGTGGTATCGTTCAGATCTGTCCAACTGATTCCATCAATAGATGATTGCCATTTCAACACATTTCCTGTATTTCCACTTAATGAAAGCTTGCTGCTGTTGCTTGCAGCACAAACAGTATTATCTCCGCTTACAACTCCGGGTATAGTTGGTGTAGTTACATTAACAAAAAGTGTATCCATCAAATTGGCGCAACTGTTTTGTTCTTGTGCAATGATGTATCCATTATTATTTCCCGGAATTACTTTAATGATATTAATAGTAGAATCAGAGTTAAATTTCCAGGAAGGCGGAATCTGCCATGTATAATTAGCGCCTGCCAATGAAGGAATAGCATAGGTTAACGAATTGTTGCTGCAGGCAAGCGAATCACCGGTAATAGTTAATCCGTTACATTGATTCCTTAATGCAAAATAAGCATAAGCAAAATGTCCGCCGGGTACACAATTATCTGCTTCAAAAGTTAATGTAATTCTTTGTCCGCGATAAGGCGATAAATCAAAAGTAACTTCAGTCCAGTCTTTTGTCCATATACTAAATTGTGAGCCATTATTAACCGGATGAGGTGAGGGTGTATTGCTATGCGTAAATCCATTTCTAATAGCAGCAGCAGTATCTAATGTAGCACCTGTTGTGCCGTTAGATGTATTATTCAAAGTGGGTAAATAATATGAATTTGATGCACAACTGATGACTTGTCCGTTTACAGATACAGTTGCGGATGCTAAAGGTTGTTGACTGGAATTATGACTTCCGTTTTCTAATACCATTGCATAGGCATATGTCATTGTATAGGGTTCATTGTTCGAACTGGGAGGCACATTTATTTCATAACTAATTCCTCTGATGTAACCTCCTTTGGCTCCTCCTCCGCTGCTGACAGAAGTAGAACCTAATAATATGGAATAATTATATTGATAACCATTAATCGTTGGAACAGTTGAGAATCCTCCAAATGGATCTGATCCTGCATTAATAATAGTTCTGATACCACTTACACCCGGAAGATTATATTCAGCAATGGCAGTTGTTCCTAATGTTCCATCAGGTGCAGGAGCAGTTGAATCATAAGTCTGCCTGATGGCGGATGTGCCATTGCCATTTTGATTATTTCCTGTGTAAGCGAACCAATGTGTTAATGTGCCTTGAGAAAAATTAATATTAATAGGGCAGGCCTGCTGTTGTGAGAAAGCAGCATACGCACACAATAAAAATATTATGACAAACCCTATTTTCATGTATCAAAAAATTATCTCTCGCAATCCTGAATAAATGACCATATAAAGTTGTTCACCTGCGTAGTTGCTTCCCACATACCCATATGCCCCACATGTTCAAGTATATGAATATAAGAATTTAAGGGCAGCTTTATTTGCTGCATACTATCTTTTAACGGTACAGCAACATCTTCGGTTCCAATTACGAATAACACAGGTAATGGATTAGCAGTTAAAATATGAGTTCTATCCGGACGATTCATCATAGCTCGATAGTATTGTATACAAGCTTCAGTAGAAAATTGTTTACCGGCTTCTATTAAAGATGCTATTTTATCGGGATATGCTTCTTTGAATGAAGAAGAAAAGAGATTTGGAATGCTATTTTTTAAAAATGAATAAGCACCATATTCTTTCATCAATTCAATTGCTTTTGAACGATTGATCTTTTTTTCTTCACTATCTGCAAAAGCAGTGGAATGAATGAATCCGAATGCTGATAATAATTGCGGAAACATTTCTGCAAAAGCCAATATAATATATCCACCCATACTATGACCAATCATCATGCAGGAGGGAATGCTTTCCTGTTCAAGTATTACTTTTATACAATCTGCATAATCAGTAATGGAGATGACTGGGGATGGATGATTGATGACAGCATTCTTCCCTTCATCTGTCATCTTCAAACTGTCATCTAACATTTCTGACATTCCGCTTCCGGGCAGATCAGGAACAATCAATGCACAATGTTCTTTTAAAAAATGAATCTGTTCATCCCAAATATGACTGTCTTCTCCAAATCCATGTAACAGTACAACAGGTTTTCCTTTTCCTTCAATTCGGTAAAATATTTTCTTGTCTTGATATAAAAAATGTTTAAGCATTTCACTTCAGCGTCTTTTTCTTGATCACTAAAAATAAATTCCACAGTATTAAAATAAATGCAACAAATGAAAACAGTTTAAATAAATAATCTCCATGTTGTACATAAAATGTTTGTTCTGTTAATACAGGAATATTGTATTTAATAACAGCGGCTGTATCCCAGGCTTGCGTTTGTAAAATATTTCCTTTTTCATCAATCACTGCACTGATGCCGGTATTGGCACTGCGTGCAACATAACGTCTTGTTTCAATAGCTCGCAATCTGGCGTATTGCAGGTGCTGCTTATGTCCCGGCGTGTTGCCCCACCAACCGTCATTGGTAATGATGGTTAAAATATTTGCTCCCTTTTTTACATACTCAGTTATGTATTCTCCATAAATACTTTCATAACAAATTATGGGTGCAGTAATATATGGATTGCCATCACTTTTAAAGGCAACTGCCGCAGTATCTTTTGCATAACCACCGGTAGTGCCGCCGAATTTTTCAAAAACAGGTGCCATAAAATTTAAGAACGAGGGTAAACTTTCTACACCCGGAACCAACTTACTCTTGAAATAATATTGTAAGGGTTGATTTGACTGAATTATTACGGCTGCATTGTAATCGTCATGATAAGTCCCGTCGGTATAATGTTGAGCAGTAGGCGTTGCCTTTTCAGTTCCATAATTTTTATTGGTCTCAATGCCGGATAATAAAACAATATGGGGATGTCGATTAATAAAATCAAAAACAGGCTGATAAATAAATGAACGAGTTACCTGATCTATTGAAACATTAGCAGCCATTGCTGTTTCAGGCCACATGACTAATTGTGTGGATGAATCAATATTTTTTTCTGATAAAGAGATCAATAATTGAATTTGCTCACTGATGGATTGTGCATTGAATTTTTGATAAGGATCTATATTCGGTTGAACGATAACAACATCAGTGTTTGTTTTTTTTGTGGATGCATGAATGGATGTTTCAATAAAAAAAGAAATGAACATTGGTGTAATCAATACAAGAGCAGTGATAATTTTTTTGGTGAGTGATTTCTTTTTTTCTCCAATGTTTTCAAAAACTAAAATATTTACGAGTAATATCCACAATGTACCACCGCCAACGCCTGTATATTCATACCATTGAATATGATGAGGACTGCTTGCAAAAACATTCCCCAATGTTAACCAGGGCCAACTTAATTGCCAGTTGAGATGAATGTATTCGAATAACATCCAAAAAGAAATCAAAGAAACATACCCGATTTTTTTTCCGAATGTATTCTTGAAAATAAAATAGCCCCACCATGGAATGCACATCAGCAAAGCGTTTGCAATGATGGCGGCAATACTGCCCACATCGGTGCTGTTCCATATCCACCAGGTGGTGGCGGCATTCCATATTAATAAAGTAATAAAAGCATGAAAGAAAAAATGATTTCTTTTTTGCAATGCATCTGCCACAATTAATAATGGAATAAATGCAAAAAAAATAAGCACGGTAAGCAAAGACGGTAACATAGCCGGCCATGCAGCTGCTAATAATAAACCGGATATAATACTTAATGTAATGGATAATGTTCTTTTCACGAACAGCTATTTAGATGCGAAAGTTCGGAAGAATTATTGAACTATAAGAACTATCAAAATGAGAAATATTATTTGTTATAATAATTTTTTAAATGAAGAGAACATAAGTTCACAGAGTAACAACGAGATATTCTTTGTGAAATCCTTGCATCTTTACCAGGTAACTCAAGGTCAATATTTATTCAACAGCTAAGTACAAAAAACTTATAACTTAATACTTACTACTTGCGACTATAATTCGGCGCTTCCTTCGTTATTTCAATATCATGTGCATGGCTTTCTTTCATGCCTGCATTGGTAATTTTTACAAAAGTTGATTGTTGTAATGCACCAATATTTTTTGCACCGCAATAACCCATACCCGCACGTAATCCACCCACATATTGATACACAATCTCACTAACATTTCCTTTATAGGCAACACGACCTTCAATACCTTCGGGTACAAATTTTTTGATATCATCTTCTACATCCTGAAAATACCTGTCACCACTTCCCTGACTCATCGCACCTAAACTTCCCATGCCACGATATTCTTTAAATTTTCTTCCTTCATAAATAATGGTTTCACCCGGACTTTCTTCAGTGCCTGCAAATACAGAACCCATCATTACAATATCGGCACCTGCTGCCAATGCTTTTACCATATCACCGGTATAACGAATACCGCCATCTGCAATCACGGGAATATTTTTTCCTTTCAATGCATGGCTTGCTTCCATAATCGCAGTTAACTGCGGAACACCTGCACCTGCAACAATGCGTGTAGTACAAATTGAACCCGGACCAATACCCACTTTAATACAATCAGCACCTGCTTCTGCCAATGCTTTTGCACCTGCTGCAGTACCAACATTGCCGGCAATAATTTGTAATGATTTAAAATTTTTGCGCAATGCTTTTAATGCTTCCATTACACCTTTGCTATGTCCGTGTGCACTATCTAATGTAACCACATCCACACCAACCTTTTGTAAAGCGGCAGCGCGGTCTAACATATCATTGGTAATGCCCAAAGCCGCACCCACCAACAATCTGCCGAGATTGTCTTTTACGGCGTTGGGATAATTTCTGATTTGTAAAATATCTCTGTAGGTAATTAAACCAATTAATTTTCCTTGTTTATTAACGACCGGTAATTTTTCAATTTTATAATTGCGCAGAATATCTTCTGCTTTTTTCATGTTGGTTCCTTCGGGTGCGGTGATGAGATTTTCTTTCGTCATCACTTCACTTACTTTTCTTCTTTTATCGGTTTCAAATCGAAGATCTCTATTGGTTAAAATACCTACTAATTTTTGATTGCCATCCACAATAGGAATGCCACCGATTTTATTTTCTTTCATCAACTTCAATGCATCACCGATAGTGGCATCCACCAATAAAGTAACCGGATCAATAATCATCCCGCTTTCACTTCTTTTTACTTTACGCACTTGTTCGGCTTGTTTTTCAATGCTCATGTTTTTATGCAGAATACCTAAGCCACCTTCACGTGCCAATGCAATTGCCAAACTGGCTTCAGTAACAGTATCCATGGCTGCTGAAAGCATGGGTACATTCAACACTATGTTTTTGGTGAGGTGAGATTGAATATTTACTTCTCTCGGTAGTACCTGACTAAATGCAGGAACCAATAATACATCATCAAATGTTAAGCCGTCAATGAAATTTCTGGGAGATGATTTTTTTGCGGAAGATTTTCTTGTTGCCATGTGCAAAGATAAAATGAAAAGTAACAAGTTCCAAGTTTCGAGTTACTGTTTCCAAGTTACTGGTTGCTGGTTACCGGTTGCTGGTTTCAGGTTATTTGGATTCCCAATTCTTCTCAACCCATTGGATAAATGCATTGATGCGTTTGCTTAGTTCTTGATAACTCTCAGAAAATTGATGATAAATCGTTTCGTCTTTCAAAGAATCTGTTTCAAAAAGAAAATCAAGGTGCAAAATTGTTTCATCACACTCGCTTTGAGAGATAATTAAATAACGTATAAAATCAGCCTTATATTTTTTTCTTCCATAACCTTCTACAATTGCCGAACTGATGGCTTTTGATGAACGTCTTATTTGACTACCTTCTTCAAACCGCTCGAAATTAGGCAGTAGCAAACTCATTTTA
>CAIRTF010000103.1 GCA_903881425.1 uncultured Chitinophagaceae bacterium
CAGATTTACCTGTTATTAATATTACACCATTTGATCCTCTCGATCCATAAATGGCTACAGCAGAAGCATCTTTCAATATTTCGATAGATTGAATGTCATCGGGATTGATATCAGAAAATCCTCCTTGAAAAGGAATTCCATCAAAAATGATTAATGGTCTGGTTCCTGCAGTAATAGAGTTTCTACCACCAATTAAAATACTTAATTGATTTCCTTCGGCACTCGCATTATTGGTAGAAACAGTAACCCCAGGTAATGCACCTTGCAAAGCCTGTGCAAAATTATTATTTGGTAAATCCTCTAACCGTTCTTTTTTTAATGAGATCACTGAACCTGTTAAATCACTTTTTTTCTGAGATCCATAACCAATCACTACCACATCATTCAATGTTTGATCTTCTTGTTCTAGTACTACATCTATTTTGGTTGCATTATTTTTTACATCTACTTTTTTAACTGCATACCCTACACGAGAAAAATTCAAGGCTAAAGGTTGTTTGAAATTTGCTGGCACCACCAATTTAAATGCCCCCTTTTCATCACTAAAAACAAAACTATTTGTTTTTAATAAATTAACAGAAACATCTGCCAGAGGTTTACCATCTTTTGCAGTTATTTTCCCCTCTAATGTAGTTTGGGCTTTTAAACCAATACAGAAAATAGCAGAAACAATAATACTAATAAGTATTTTTTTCATAAAGCAAGTCAGTTTAAGTGTAAAATTACAGTAGCTATAATTCAGAAAAGTATAATCTTACGAAAAGGTTTTCGCCATAAAACGCAATCCTTATTTTACAGCTGCATAAGTTTGTCCGGTAGCTGTTAACTGCCCGCCTGAAGTAAATATGGCAGAAGTACCGGCTTGCGAATCATGCCACGCATACCGTTGAATAAAAGATTGATTATTCATCCATGTTGTAACTGCTTTAATAAAATTATCTACTTGTGTTTGCGAATATTGTGTGGGGTTTGCTGAACTCTGAGCCGCAGTTTGCGGTGCTAATTCTGTTACCCAAATAGGCTTCTTAAATAAGTTATAAATATCGGTCATGTCTGTGTAAAACTTTGTTGTATCAACGCCTTTATACCAATGAACTGTGATGAAATCTACCTTAGGCGATGATTGCATGAACTGCTGTAACCAGCTTCCTGATGTTACCGGATTACCGGCCATTGAAGGGCTTCCTAAATTGGTTGAAGCACCTACCAAAGTTGGCCATAAACTTAATGCTTGTGTTACTGATAAGTTTGATTGGCTGGAATTATCCGGTTCATTAAAGCCTAATAAATAACTATATGTCCCTAAACTACTCAACCCGCCTGTACCCCATTCCATTGGAACAAATGCTACGGTAGAATTAGCAGCTGTTGTTAAACCCCAATTATAATACCAACTAACATTCAATTGTTGAAGTTGCGATGAGCCAAATCCATTTTTCTCACTCAAGCCAATTCCTTTTTTACTTGTTGCAGTTCCGGTTCCACTAACACTTCCTGAACCACTGCCACTTCCTGTACCTGAACCGGAACTACTTGTATCAGCATTTTTACTGCAACTGATAAAAATGATTGAAGAAAATAAAAAGAATAAAAAATATTTCATAATCAAAATTTAATTTATTGATTTCAATTTTTAATAGCTTTTAATACCGGTAATGCATTGCCATCTCCATTCAGTTTGATGAAATAATTTCCTGTTGCTGTATTACCTGCATTGATTTGATGCGTGCTGCCTTTCATTACACTATTGATTTGTCCTGTTTGCATCACTCTTCCTCCACCATCAATCACCTGCCATTGCAATTGATTGTAATTATTCTTGCTGTACAATGTTAAAATATTTCCTGTTGACGGATTGTTTAGTAAGATCACC
>CAIRTF010000104.1 GCA_903881425.1 uncultured Chitinophagaceae bacterium
ATAAAAGATGTCAAAACCTATTTTATCAAAGTTGGCAGCAGCAACCGAAATCATAATTTCATCCAAATGTTTTAATTCTTGTTTGTATTCAATGGCGGCATCTGCAATAATTAAACCTAATCCTTCAATATTTAATTCTGTGTAGCCGTAATGCAACAAAAATTGTTGTCTCGCTTCATGAATCAATGTTAAAAAAGTATCATTGCCAACATGTCCGCCATAATTAATATCTGTAATGCGAATGATTAATTTCGTAGAGAAAGAAAATGTTTCCGGTAAATTTATTTTTATTCTTTCCATTTATAAAGTGTTTAAAAATGAGATGAGTTGATCAGTTGCTTTTCTTCTATGACTAAATATATTTTTTTCTTCCATACTCATCTCTGCAAAAGTTTTATCACTTCCATCAGGAACAAAAACAGGATCGTACCCAAAACCTTTATTTCCTTTTTGTATATCTATGATTTTTCCTTTGCAAATTCCTTCAAATAAATATTCCTGATTATTTAAGATTAATGAGATCACCGTTTTAAATCTGGCTGTTCTGTTTTCTTTTTCTTTTAAATTCAGTAATAGTTTATCAATATTTTTCTGAAAGTCTTTTTCATCACCGGCGTAACGTGCACTTTTTACACCGGGCTCACCATTCAATGATTTTACTTCTAATCCGGTGTCTTCACTAAAACAATTTTGATGAGTGAGATTAAAAATGACTTTTGATTTTTCTGAAGCATTGGCTTCGATCGTATCATGTGGTTCGGGAATATCAATATCTATTCCTGCTTCTTGTAATGTGATGATATTGAATCGATCATTTAATACAGATCTGATCTCTTTAACTTTATGTTGATTATTGGTAGCGAATATTAAGGTTATCATTTTTAAACATTGAACATTTTTTTTAAACTCAACCAAAGTTTGCTTTTTTCTAATTTAGCTTCTTTCGATTCTCCCAACATTTTTTCTAAAGAAGGGGTCAATAAAAAAATACAATTATTGTATTTCTGCATTTGATAATCCGGAATGGTAAACGGTAATTGAATAGCATTGGCGGTTACATCAAATAAAATAAAATACTCAGGCAATAATTTTTCCAGTATTTTTTTATAAGGATGAGGTGTTTTGGAATGATTCACAATTGCTACATCCGATAAATTCAATTTACATGCCGAAAGTATGGCAGATAAAAAACTCAACCATTCATCGCGTAAATAAACAGCTTCAGCATCGTTTACTAAAATGGTTACCCTCTTTTTGTTTTCTCCTAAAAACCAATTTGCTTTTTCTTCAGGTAAATCTTGTTGTGGCTGCGTTTCGTCAGATAATATTACCAAAGAATCTTTATATAATTCGGCTAAAACAAAGTCAGGTAATTGTAATTTTTCTAATTTCATGGAGTCATTCAAATATTAACACTTGTTAGTTTTTGAAAATTAGTTTTTATTTGCAACAAATATACTCTTATGGTAGCAGCAGTTGATATTAATGTGACAAAAATTGAGCACAGTAAATTAAATGAAATGAGTTTGGAAAATATTCCTTTCGGAAAATATTTTTCAGATCATATGTTAGAAGCTGATTATGAAAATGGCGAATGGAAGAATGTGGAGATCAAGCCTTATCAGCCATTGGTTTTAGAACCATCTTTGGCTGCATTACATTACGGTCAATCTATTTTTGAAGGGATAAAAGCTTATAAAGATGCCAATGGCAATGCGTTTATTTTTCGTCCGTACGATAACTTTAAACGTTTCAATATTTCCGCAACGAGAATGTGTATGCCAAATGTTCCGGAAGAAATTTTTATTGAAGGAATGAAGCAATTGATTGAGTTGGATAAAAACTGGATTCCAAATAAAAAAGATCATTCCTTATATATTCGTCCGTTAATGTTTGCAACGGATTCTATGTTAGGCGTAAAACCATCAGAGTCGTATAAATTTTTGATCATGTTAAGCCCAACAGGTCCGTATTATGCAGAACCGATGAAGATTTATGTGGAAGAAAAATATACTCGTGCAGCTCCCGGTGGTGTTGGCTTTGCAAAGAATGCCGGTAATTATGCCGGCAGTATGATTGCAGCGCAAGAAGCAAAAAAGTTAGGATATGATCAAGTATTATGGACAGATGCTTTTGAACATAAATGGTTACAGGAAGTAGGTATGATGAATGTGATGTTTATTATCAATGGTGTTGCAGTTACGCCATCTTTAGATGAAGGAACTATTTTGCATGGTGTTACAAGAGATAGTATCATTACTTTATTGAAAGAGCAAGGAATAAAAGTGGAAGAAAGAAGAATTAATATTGATGAGTTGGTAGATGCTTATAAAAAAGAGTTATTAACTGAAGCTTTTGGAACCGGCACTGCTGCTACCGTTGCACCGATAAAAGAATTTAAATATAAACACGAAGTGATGCAGTTAGATACAACAAAAGCAACCGTTGCTTCAGCTTTGAAAAAAAGATTCGATGATATCCGATACAGCCATGCAGAAGATATATTTGTCTGGATGGTTAAAGCTTAATAATTAAAAGCCGAT
>CAIRTF010000105.1 GCA_903881425.1 uncultured Chitinophagaceae bacterium
ACATATGGTAGGTGCTGAATTTTTTCTGCTGCTACATTGGGTGGAAGATATTGTTCTTTGCTTCCGCGTTTCATCATTTTTTGTAACTCGCCTGATTGATCGTGTTTCAAGAGCAATTCAAACAGTTGAGTGGTGGCAATGGCATCGCCTGCTGCACGATGGCGTTGGTTGTTGGGAATATTTAATTCTCTGCAAATCGATTCCAACCCATATTTGGGTAAACCCGGAAAAATTTTTCGAGACAACCTAATAGTGCAAAGTTTCGGTTGATTGAACTCAAACCCAGCTTCTTTTAAGTGTTGCTTTACAAATGCATAATCAAAATTTACATTATGCGCAATAAAAATGCGGTCTTTGAGTAAATTATAAACCTGAGGTGCTACTTTTTCGAAAGTTGGTGCCGTGGATACCATTGCATCGGTAATGCCGGTTAATGACTGAACATATCGTTGTATAGGCATACGAGGGTTCACCAATGTTTGGAATTTTCCTTCCACTTCTTTTCCATTGTGCAACACAATAGCAATCTCTGTAATACCGTTATAGGTAGAATGACCGCCTGTAGTTTCTATATCGATGATTGCAAACATTGGAGGTGAAAAATAAGTCATCTTTCTGTATGAAAGCACACTTGAAAAAAGAATTTGCAGGATTAAGAAAAGCTTAATACCTTGCATATGCTTCGAAGGCTTACACAGCTTGGAAAAGCCCCCAACGATGAGCATCTGTTAGTTACTTCAGGATTTATCTTCTATCCCCAATTCCTTGAAAGATCAATACTAAAATTGTTAACTGTAAAAAAGTTTAGCCATGGAGAACACTCATTTTCACCTTAATGAAGGAATCAGAAATGCAATTATTGTCATTCTTCTTTTCGGCACAATTGCTTTAGTTTCTTACTTACAATGGAGTGGTAAATTAGGATAATTCTACATTGATTATTCTTCTTCAACTTCTCATCTGACCATCCCCAAAATGATCGGAAAAGTAATATTTACGCATTACAATCATCTTCTCTTTTCATATCTATCATAAACGCAAATCATTTCCTTACTTTTGCAGACTTAAAAAGTTGAAGCAATTAGTATGGAATTGAGTAAGAATTTTTTGCCGAATGAAGTTGACAGCAAATGGTATGAACATTGGCTTGATAAAAAGTATTTTCACAGTACACCTGACGAACGCGAACCTTATACTATTGTAATTCCACCGCCAAATGTTACCGGTGTATTGCACATGGGGCATTGTTTGAACAACACTATTCAAGATATTTTGATACGCAACGCAAGAATGCAGGGAAAGAATGCTTGCTGGGTTCCCGGAACAGATCATGCTTCAATTGCAACTGAAGCTAAGGTTGTGCAAATGTTGCGTGAACGTGGAATCAATAAATCGCAATTAAGCAGAGAGGAATTTTTAAAATATGCTTGGGAATGGAAAGAAAAATATGGCGGTATCATCTTACAACAATTAAAAAAATTAGGATGCAGTCTTGATTGGGATAGAACATCATTCACAATGGATGATGATTATTATAAATCTGTGATTAATGTATTCATTGATTTGCATAAAAAAGGATTTATCTATCGCGGAAAAAGAATGATCAACTGGGATACCAAAGCATTAACAGCTTTGAGTGATGAAGAAGTAATCAGAAAAGAAACCAATCAAAAATTATATCATCTTAGATACAAGATAGATGGCACGGAAGATTATATCATCATCGCAACTGTTCGTCCGGAAACAATAATGGGTGATACCGCTATTTGTGTGCATCCGAATGATGAACGCTATAAACACTTGCATGGAAAGTTTGCGATTGTTCCATTGATCAATCGTCGTATTCCTATTATTACAGATGAATATGTGACTATGGATTTTGGTACAGGTGCATTGAAAGTAACACCTGCACATGATATGAATGATTATCAACTCGGACAAAAACATCAATTAGAAGTAATTGATGTTTTGAATGATGATGGTACATTGAGTGAAGATGCGCAGATTTATGTTGGATTAGATCGTTTCGTTGCAAGAAAAAAAATTGTTGAAGAATTACAAGCCAAAGGCTTTATTGATAAGATTGAAGATTATACAAGTGAAGTTGGATTTAGCGAAAGAACAGATACTGTGGTTGAACCAAGATTGAGTTTGCAATGGTGGGTAAGTATGAAAAAAATAAGTGAGCCTGCATTGAATGCAGTGATGAATGAAGAAATAAAATTTCATCCGGCTAAATTCAAAAACACTTATAAATATTGGATGGAGAACATCAAAGATTGGTGCATCAGTCGCCAATTGTGGTGGGGGCATCGTATTCCTGCTTGGTATGATGAGCAAGGCAATGTTTATGTTGCAAAAAGTTTAGAAGATTTATATCACCAGCAACCGGAAACCAAAAACCTGAAGCTACATCAGGATGAAGATGTACTTGATACCTGGTTCTCATCCTGGTTATGGCCTTTTGAAGTTTTTAAAGGATATTCCAATCCAAACAATGCAGAAATAAAATATTATTATCCAACCAATACTTTAGTTACTGCTCCTGAAATTATTTTTTTCTGGGTAGCAAGAATGATTATTGCAGGAGAAGAATACATGAAAGAAATTCCTTTCAAAGATGTTTATTTTACGGGTATTGTTCGGGATAAGTTGGGCAGGAAAATGAGTAAGAGTTTGGGCAACTCCCCGGATTTATTAGCATTGATCGATCAATATGGAGCGGATGCTGTTCGCTTTGGAATTATGATCTCCTCTCCCGCCGGAAATGATTTATTGTTTGATGAAAGCGCTTTGGAACAAGGTCGCAACTTTAATAATAAATTATGGAATGCACTGAAGTTAGTGAAGATGTGGGAAGCAAGACAGTCTGGAGTTGCGAGTCAGGAGTCGGGAGTGAAGGAAAACTTTGCTATATTATGGTTTGAGAACAGATTGAATGAAGTAAAAGCTGAAGTTGATAATTTAATGACTCAATTCAGATTAAGTGAAGCATTAAGAACTGTCTATTTATTAATATGGGATGATTTCTGCAGTTGGTATTTAGAATGGATCAAACCGGGATTTGAACAACCTATTGAAGCAGCTGTTTATCAAAAAACAGTATCCTTCTTTGAAGAGTTAATGCAATTGTTACATCCATTCATGCCATTTATTACTGAAGAAGTTTATCATTTATTGAAAGAACAAAAAGATGATTTGTGTGTGAAGAAGTCAATGGTCAATGGTCAATCGTCAATAGAAGTATTAAATCAGGGAAATCTTTTGAAAGAAATCATTACGGCTATTCGAGATGCAAGAAATAAAAATCAATTAAAACCAAAAGATCAGATCATATTGCATATCGAAACTGATAATGAAAAAATGTATACAAGCATCAGTTCAATTTTAGCAAAGCAGATCAATGCTGAAAAAATAAATATTGCGCATCAAGCAATTGACAATACTATTGTTATTGCAGTTGAGAAAGATAAATTTTACATTGAATCAGAAAAGGAATTAGATAAATCTTCATTGAAAAGCGAATTATTGAAAGACTTAGAACACCAGAGTAGTTTTCTTCAATCAGTTATTAAAAAATTAAACAACGAACGTTTTGTACAAAATGCAAAACCGGAAGTGATTGCCCTAGAACAAAAGAAAAAAGCAGATGCGGAAGCTCGAATAAAAACCATTGAGGAAAGTTTAGCCAATTTAGTCTAATGAATAAAAAAATATCTTTACTATCCATCATGCTGATCTTGCTTTGTGTAAATACAATTCAAGCACAAAATTTTGATATAGATATATTAAAGCAAATTAATCCTCGTTATCCTACCAATCAAACTTGGAAAACATTTTCATCTACTGCAGAGCCTTTGGCAATGAGTGTTCCAATAGGTATGATTGCTGTGGCTTTGATTACGGAAAATAAAAAATTAGAATTAAGTTCTTATGAAGTGGCCGCAAGTTTAGCATTAACAGTTGTTGCAACTGGCGGATTAAAAACGTTCATTAAAAGGCCAAGACCTTACGAAACATATCCGAATTTAATTCATCCCGATGAACCTGATTATGGAAATTCATTTCCTTCTGCTCATACATCCATGGCTTTTTCAACAGCTGCTTCTGTTTTTTTAAATTGTAAAAAATGGTATGTAGGTGTTCCGTTATTTGCATGGGCAACAGGTGTAGCTTATTCGAGAATGTATTTGGGTCAGCATTATCCTACCGATGTAATTGCAGGAGCAGTGGTGGGCGCTGGCAGTGCATGGGTATGTCATTGGGCGAATAAGAAATTCTTTGGAAAGAAAAAGAAATAATAATTCAACGATTGTATGCCAATAACTCCTATTGTAATCAGAGAAGCGGTCTCTGAAGATGTTCCGCTGATTCAGCATATTGCTTTCAGTACCTGGCCTGTGGCATACAGCGCTATTTTACAAAAAGAGCAATTGGATTATATGTTGGATCTCTTTTATCAAAAAGATTCTCTGCTTCAACAAATGAAAGATGGTCAACATTTTATTGTGGCAGAAGATGATAAAAATGTTATAGGCTTTGCCTCATTTAATTTAATCAAACCACTGACATTTAAACTGCAGAAATTATATGTGCTGCCATCTGAACAAAAATCCGGTGCAGGAAGATTATTATTGGATGCTGTGATTGAAAGAATAAAATTAAAAGGTGCGCAAAAATTACAACTTAATGTCAACCGACATAATAAAGCCATTCGTTTTTATGAAAAGATGGGTTTTTCAATTGTTCAGGAAGATGATATCAACATCGGTCATGAATTTTATATGAACGATTATGTGATGGAAAAGAATTTATAATTTGATATTTCAGATTATTTTTTAATACACCAATACATGTGTTTGTTTAATAATGCCCATTACAAATACACTTTGCACATGCCCGATATTTTCACTCTGACTTAATTTATTCACGTGAAAATCATAATAGGCATCCATATTCTCTACTACTACTTTTAACATAAAATCAAATTCGCCGGAAATATTATAGCACTCGATTACTTCATTCAATTCATTGATATGCTTAATGAATTTTGTGCCGGCTGTTTTATTGTGTTGTTTAAGTGATACATAACAAATAACCATCAACCCTTTATTCACTTTTACATGATCTACCAATGCTGCATATTGTTTGATGATGCCATTGCTTTCTAATCGTTTAATTCTTTCATGAACAGGTGTAGTGCTTAAATGCACTTTATCGGATATTTCTTTCACTGTTATTCTTGCATTATGCTGCAATAATTTCAATATCTGCATATCAATAGTGTCCAAAGAATATTCCTGAATAGGTGTTTGTTCTTTTTTATTGGCTTTTGCCATGATTAATTATCTGTTTATTCTGTCAAAGTTATTATATTTATGCATCTATCCTAAATTATGTATTGATTGTATTATTTTATTCTATCACTCTATCTTTGCCACTTAAACCAAAAATTATGTCTACTACTCTATCGAAATCAATAGATTTCAGTCTGCCTTACAAAGTGGCTGATATCAGTTTAGCGGAATGGGGCCGCAAAGAAATTCGTTTAGCCGAAGCAGAAATGCCGGGCTTAATGGCATTGCGTTCCGAATATGGTGCATCACAACCATTAAAAGGTGCACGCATTGCAGGTTGTTTACACATGACCATTCAAACAGCCGTATTAATTGAAACATTGGTTGCATTAGGTGCTGAAGTAAAATGGAGTTCATGTAATATCTTCTCCACACAAGATCAAGCTGCTGCTGCTATTGCTGCTGCAGGCGTTGGTGTATTTGCTTGGAAAGGTCAAACACAAGAAGAGGCTGATTGGTGTATTGAACAAACATTATTCTTCGGCGGCGCTGATCGTCCTTTGAATATGATATTGGATGATGGTGGCGATTTGACCAATATGGTGTTTGATAAATATCCTGAGTTCGTAAATGGAATCAAAGGTTTATCAGAAGAAACGACAACTGGTGTTCATCGTTTATACGAAAGAATGGCTAAGGGTACTTTACCTATTCCTGCTATTAATGTAAATGATTCCGTTACTAAATCTAAGTTCGATAATAAATACGGTTGTAAAGAAAGTTTGGTAGATGCGATCAGAAGAGCAACAGATGTGATGATGGCGGGAAAAGTTGCTGTGGTTGGTTCTTACGGCGATGTAGGTAAAGGTTCTGCAGCTTCATTAAAAGGCGCAGGTTGCAGAGTCATTGTTACTGAGATTGATCCTATTTGTGCTTTACAAGCTGCAATGGATGGATTTGAAGTGAAGCCAATGATCAAAGCTGTTGCTGAAGCAGATATTATTGTTACTGCATCAGGTTGCAGAGACTTGATCACTGAAAAGCATTTTCGCTTGATGAAAGACAAAGCGATCGTTTGTAATATCGGTCACTTTGATATCGAAATCGATATCGCTTGGTTGAATAAAAATTATGGTCATACAAAAGATACCATTAAACCACAAGTAGATATTTATAATATTGAAGGAA
This sequence comes from uncultured Chitinophagaceae bacterium, assembly GCA_903881425.1. GTDB lineage: Bacteria > Bacteroidota > Bacteroidia > Chitinophagales > Chitinophagaceae > CAILAF01. The sequence goes on from CAIRTF010000105.1 coordinate 6,486, forward strand.
AAGATATCATCATCTTGGCAGAAGGTCGTTTAGTGAATTTAGGTTGCGCAACGGGGCATCCAAGTTTTGTAATGAGTAATTCATTCTCAAACCAAACACTTGCTCAGATTGAATTGTGGCTAAATCACAGTAAATACGAAAATAAAGTATATGTGTTGCCTAAACATTTAGATGAAAAAGTAGCACGTTTACATTTGGCAAAAATTGGTGTTGAATTAGATGAATTAACACAAGAACAAGCAGATTATTTAGGTGTTCCTAAAAATGGCCCGTTCAAACCGGAACATTACAGATATTGATTTAGTCAATACTTCATAGTAAAGCCGTTTCATTTGGAACGGCTTTTTATTTTAATGATTTCATTCTTATATTTGTTCTAATTAAATTCATTCAATATGTCGTTACCTACTAACAATAAGAAAGGCAATGGTTTGCCGAATAAAAATCAGAAGGGTAATAATCAAAATTCTAAATTCATTACTAAACCCGGGGGTGCTAAACCTGTTGGTGTAAGTAAGAAGCCTATTAAAACAGGTGGCAGCAGAGGAAGTTGATTGTTGATGGAAAATATTTTATAATCCCGTTTTATTTGAAACGGGATTTTTTTATGCTTGTTTATTCACATGGTAGAATAACTTATGGTTTTACAGCACATTATTCAATGGTATATTTGGGGATTGAATCATTATTAAATCAGATTACTTTGAGAAACAAAATTTATACTGTAATTGTAGTCCTTGCAATGGCAAGTTTATTAAGCTGTAACAACGCAAATGATAAAAAAGGAACTGCTGATTCTGTTAAGGCTGTTGTAGCAAAACCAAAACCAGGTGATCCAATCAAATATGATAGTTCTAAACGCTATATCTTTTTAACCTGGGATGATTCTCCGCAACCACCAGGCACTACTAATTGTAAAAATGTATTTCATTCTGAAGGTGTTAAAGCAACATTCTTTGCTGTTGGATTTAATCAGGTAGGCCCGTTTAAAAAGCGTTTGATCGATTCCATCAGAAATGGTTATCCTGAATTTTTATTAGCCAATCATAGCTTCACACATGGCTTTAACGATAAGTATGCAAAGTTTTATGCTATGCCTGATAGTGCTTATGGCGATTTTATGAAAAATGAAAAAGAATTGCAAATTGCAGTGAAGATCATTCGGTTGCCCGGAAATAATACATGGGCCTCTAATGGAAGTATTCATGGACAAAAAGCTGAAAATCCTTTAGTGAAAAGATTGGATACAACAGGATATAAAATTGTTGGATGGGATGTAGAATGGGGACAAAACGGCAAACAAAAAGAACCAAAAGAAAGTGCACACGAAATGGTAAAAAGGATCAATCAAAAATTTGAAGATGGCAATACCAATGAGCAAAATGCGATTGTCATTTTATCTCATGACAGATTATTTGAAAAGAAACAATTTGCAGATTCATTACGCCAATTCATTTCTTTATTGAAACAAGATCCAAGAAATGTTTTTGAAACTATTGACCATTACCCTTCTATTCAAAAAAATAAATGAGTTTGAAGTATACGATCACCAAAGCAAATCTTGATGATGTTGAATCTTTGGTTGCTTTGGTGAATAGTGCTTATCGCGGTGAATCTTCCAAACAAGGGTGGACTACCGAAGCAGATTTGTTAGACGGACAAAGAACTGATATTGATTCTTTGAAAGAGATCATGCTTCAAAAAGATAATATCATTTTAAAATGTTTGGATGAAGATGGAACCATTATCGGCTCTGTATTACTTGAAACAAGAACTCATTATTTATATCTGGGCATGTTAACCGTTCGTCCTGATCTGCAGGCAAAAGGTATTGGTAAAAAATTAATTCAAGCATCCGAAACATTTGCAAAAGAAAACGGCATACATAAAATAATCATGACAGTTATCTCTGTTCGGCATGAATTGATTGAATGGTACGAGAGAAACGGATTTATTACAACTGGCGAAACCAAACAATTTCCAACTGATGTTAAATTCGGTATTCAAAAACAAGCTTTGGAATTTATTGTGATGAAAAAATCTATATAGCATTTTATTGCAGTTTTTCTTTCTTTCATTTACAACAAATAGCATCAAATTTTGTAATTATGTTAAACAATTCATTGGTATGGTTCAGGCGTATAATTTTTTAGCAAGTTGGCAATTGTTTCCCGAGAAATGTGATTTTCAATTTGGTATTGCTCCTAAAAGCGGCAATTATAAAATAGAAAGTATTCAACATGCAAAAGCATTAAGCATCAGCATTAATTGGGTAAGCATTGAGAATGAAGCTTTTTATACACAATACAATCTTGTTCCTGATGATCAATTGCATCCTTTCGATAATCAGGAAATAGCAGATACCATTAAAGCTTCTATCATCAATGCATCTACTATTCAAACAACTTTCATCAAAGAAGATAAAATTATTTTAGAGATAACCAATGAAATTTTAGGAAATGGTTACATGAAAGTAACGCAGAAAGGTTTCAATAAAGAACAAGAACCTTTCACCAATACAGAAGTCTATCATAAACAATTAAGTGTATTGCCTTATGCATCTTCTGTTGGCAGTGTAGCCATTCGTCCAACAAAAGAAGGCGTTATCAAACACAAAGCTCTGACTGCCATGGAAGAACAAACCAATATGCAGTTAGATCAGATCAAACAACAAATAGAATTATTAGCCAGACAAGCACAGGAAATCAGAAAAAGAAAAGAATTGAGTTTGATGATCTATGAAGCCAAATTAAATTTTAAACCTCAGATCGGTCATACTTATCATTTATATGAAAAGAATGATAGTACACATATTTTATCTCTAGTAGCTCCTCAGGAATGGGGAGGTAATGGCCCTTTTAAACAATATGTCTCTTCTGTTCAGTTATTGGCTGATCATACATGGAAAGAAGTAAGTGCTTAAAAAGAACTAACTTTCACTAAATCACATCATAATAAAACTACTTATAATGAAAATGAGATTTATTTTTTTAATAGCCTTAGTGGTTTCCATTAATTTCTCTTTTGCAACAATGGTTGTTCCATCAAATGATTCATCTGTAAATATTGTTGTTACAGATTCATTAACCACCATCAACGAAACAACTCTCAAAGATGCATTGGCTTCATTCAGGAGTTTATCGCATACGGAAAGAATGTTTAGAATTAAAGAAGCTAAAGTTGCATTAAAAAAATACAAAGCAGCGAAAGCTACGGGTGATGACGTGGATACTAATACTCTCTTATTAGCCATTATTGCTATTCTATTACCACCATTAGCCGTTTATTTAAAGGAGAAGGAATTCAACTCTAAATTTTGGATTGATGTATTATTATGTTTGTTGTTTTTTGGAACCCCTTTATTGTATTTAGCCGGAATTGTATACGCCCTATTTGTTGTTTTAAGTTAATCTATAGTATCCAACAGGTTAAACCCCTTTTCTCTGTTGCAAAAAGTTTTGTTGGTTTGCACAACAACCCATTACAAAATAACTATTACATAAATGCTTACTGTTTAGCAACTTACCGTTTCAGGCATATTTTAATTGTTAAACATATGCTGTAACTTTTCTGTTTGCTTCCTTTTCAATTACTTTGCCGTCTTCTTATTAGAACTATGAACAGAAGATATCGTACCATATTATTCCCTATTATACTTTGCTTTTTATTTGCAGCAATAGTGATGGCTGCGCCTGAAAGAAAGGCTTCTCTCCTTTCAACATCTATTGAAAAACCTTTGATAGATAATGTAAGCAGTAAATTAGCGATGTATGATAGTCTGCAATTAAACAGTTTGGGTTTATCGCGTGCAGCTTTTGAAAAAGCAGTGAGAGGTTATAACTATTTATTGTCTGCAGGGAAGATCCAAAACGAGAATATTATTTCTATTATTGATTATAGTTTGTCTTCCGATAAGAAAAGATTATTTGTGATTGATTTGAAAGAAGGTGAATTATTGTTTCACACTTTTGTAGCACATGGAAGAAATTCCGGTTTAAAAACAGCTACCAAATTCTCTAACAAAACGGAAAGTAAAAAAAGCAGTTTGGGTTTTTATGTTACCGGAGAAACATATAATGGCAGCCATGGTTATTCTTTGCGTTTACAGGGATTAGAAAAAGGAATTAATGACAATGTTTTACGTAGAGGTATTGTAATGCATAGTGCTGCTTATGTTGATGAGGATTATATTACAGGACAAGGTTTTATTGGCAGAAGCTTAGGTTGCCCTGCTATTCCTGCAACAGTATATAAAGAAGTGATTGAAACCATCAAGAGCGGAACTTGTTTATTTATGTATAGCCCTGATAAATTTTACGCTACTCACTCAACAATCATTAAACAAACGAAAGGATAATTTATTTTGTTTGATTAAACTTATACAAACTTCTACCCTTTTCAAATAATATATCTATTTTCTTTTCTGTAGCAGCATCTTTTTCAACAGCAGGTGCATGATGTGGTTTTATTCTGGCATTAATAATTAATGGCCCATTACAACCCCAATGTTTATTAGTAATAAATTCATTCACACCATAAATATCATTGGCAGGATTGCAACGTGTAAAGGTGACCCAAAGAAAATTGTTTAATGAAGCAGAGGTAAAGTTGGCATCATCAACAAGTACAACTAAAACAACAGATGACAGATGAGAGATGACGGATGACAGTTGTTCTTGCAATTTTTTCACATTATCCATTGTCCATTGTCCATTAACCATTGACTGGATTGCAACAACACCCGGTATAGCAAGCTTAGAAATAAATCCATTCAACTCTTTCAATACTTGAGGAACTTCTGTACACAATGCTCTTTTTTGTTCACCATAAGCCGCAAACACTACTTTACTTCCGCTGTTTAAAGATGTGCCCGAATAATCTAAAGTATCAATGGTTGTGTTGGTATAAAAATGAATATCTCTTGTTAAATCAATTCTTTCCAACACATATTGTAAATATGCATTCACATGATGTGTATTTAATTGATTAGTATCATCCGCAGTAATAAATAAAAACTTTGCCAGACTTAATTGTCCTGTTCCCAGAATATGGTTGGCAATGGTTAATAATTCTGCCGGTTGTTTGGTTGGCATGTAAGGCGTATAACGTTCACTGCCTATTGCCAATAACAAAGGATGCACACCTGCTGCATCAACGGCATGAATTTCTTTTAATCCCGGAATTTCCTGCGGAATAGCATCACCTGTTAATTCATGAATTAAATTTCCGAAACTGGTATCTTCCTGTGGTGGTCTGCCAACAACGGTAAAAGGCCAGATAGCATTTTTCTTTGCATACACTTTATGTACACGCATCAAAGGAAAATTGTGTTGCAAACTATAATAACCAAGATGATCACCGAATGGTCCTTCGGGTTTATTTTCTTCGGGATATACTTCTCCGGTTATTACAAAATCTGCATCGGCACTGATACAAAATCCGTCTTCATAAAAATATCGGAATCTTCTTCCGCCCAATACTCCTGCAAAAGTCATTTCACTTACGCCTTCGGGTAAAGGCATCACGGCACTTAAAGTATGCGAAGGTGGTCCGCCAACAAAACAACTTACTTTTAAAGGCAATCCTTTTTTATTGGCTTTTGTTTGATGCACACCAATACCTCTGTGCAATTGATAATGCAACCCAATTTCTTTATTCAGTTCATATTCATTTCCGGTCAATTGAATACGATACATGCCCAGATTGCTTTTCATAATACCGGGTGAATCAATATCTTCTGTATATACTTGCGGCAAGGTTACAAATGCACCACCATCTTTTAGCCAATGTTGAATTAAGGGGAGATCAGAAATCTTTATTTGTTGATGAAGAATAGGTTTTATTATAGGATTTTTTAACGGCAATGCTTTTAATGCAGCCAATCCAACTTTTAAATTTTTAAAAGGATGTTTGATGGCTTTAATAGGATCATTCTTTAATTCTATTAATTGTTGCACCAATTGAAATGTATCTCTGAAAATAAATTTACTTCTTTCAACAGTTCCGAAAATATTCGATGCTGCCTTGAAAGATGTACCTTTTACATTTTCAAATAACAATGCCGGTCCGCCTGCTTCATGCACACGTAAATGAATAGCCGCCATTTCTAAATGCGGATCCACTTCTTCTTTAATACGAACTAAATGACCATTCTTTTCTAAGTCATTCAAACAATCTTCTAATGAGGTATATGCCATTACTGTAATAACAACGCTTTAAGCGAAGAGTTTACTACGAAGATAAATAAGACTAGCATTGCTATTGCAAAAGCGGGATATAGTTTTTATCTTAGAACTTTCATCAACCTTAAAACAATTACTTATGTTCAGTCAAATTTTAGCTTCTTTAAATTGGTTACATATTATAGTAGCCAACGTAGTTTATTACATGCTGGGTGCTCTATGGTATGGTAAAATATTATTTGCCCCTGCATGGGTTAAAGGACATAATATTGATGTTAATGCCCCTGATGCCAAAAAAGGTATGGCATCTTTTATGATAATGGGCTTTATTCTAATGCTGATCAATGTTTTTGGCATTGCAGTTTTACAACAGGCTTTACACACCAATGGATGGATGGGCGCATTAAAGCTTGCATTATTTACAGGTATTGTATTTAATACATCTGCTATTAGTTTGGGATATAATTACACTAAAAAACCATTATCTGTTTATTTAATTGATGCCGGCTATCAATTAGTGGGCACTTCTATTGCAAGTATCGTTTTAGCTGTTTGGCAATAAGAAGATAAAAAATCATTTCACTCAAAACCCTGATACTATTGCATCAGGGTTTATTTTTGCAGCATGACTAAACTAAGTGTAAACATTAATAAGTTCGCCACTTTGCGCAATTCAAGAGGCGGCAATAATCCGGATGTAGTTAAAGCTGCCATCGACGCACAACGTTTTGGTGCAGATGGTGTAACAGTGCATCCTCGTCCTGATGAAAGACATATTCGTTATGATGATGTTCGCCAAATAAAAAAGATCATCACTACCGAACTTAATATAGAAGGAAATTGTGTCGAACAGAAATTCGTTGACCTGGTATTGGAAACAAAACCGCATCAAGTTACTTTAGTGCCGGATGCATTAGGGCAATTAACCAGCGATCATGGTTGGGATACCATCACCCATAAAAATTATTTAATTGATATTATTGCAGTGTTTAAAAAAGCTGGCATTCGCGTTTCTATTTTTGTTGATCCGATTATTGAAATGATTGAAGGTGCCGCTGAAACAGGAACAGACAGAATTGAATTGTACACTGAAGAATATGCAAGAGCTTATGCGCAGTCGGGAGTTGAGAGTCGAGAATCAGTAGTAAAGCCATATGTATTAGCGGCGCAAAAAGCAAAAGCATCAGGATTAGGAATCAATGCAGGACATGATCTTGACTTACATAATTTAAAATTCTTTAAACAACATATTCCAACATTGGATGAAGTAAGCATTGGTCATGCTTTGGTTTGTGATGCTATTTATCTGGGTTATGAAAATGCTGTTCAATTATACAAAAGACAATTGCAATAATTTATTCATTACTGAAAAGGATTGCTCATGAACAAAAAACATCTCAGCGTTATTCGTGAATGCGCCATACAACAAGATGAAAAAAGATTAAGACGTTCTTTAAAATATGTTCGCTTTACTGAATTAGTGAATATAGTGAATGCTTTATCAGAAGAGGAACAAATTGCTTTGTTTGAAATATTGAATGATTATTATGCCATCAAATGCTTAAAAGTATTGCCGATAAAAGTGAAACGCAATATCATGAAGCATATCAATCATCAGCATGCAGCCAGATTATTAAATGCTATGCCGGATGATGACCGTACTACTTTCTTTGAAGAATTACCGGGCAGAGTGGTAAATGAATTATTGAAATTATTGAATGAGAAGGAAAGAAATGATGCACTTACATTATTAGGTTATCCGGAAAAAAGTGTAGGCAGATTAATGACACCCCATTATGTAGCTGTTAAAAAAGAATGGACAGTTCACGAAGTTTTTAATCATATCAAACATCACGGACAAAATTCTGAAACCCTGAATGTTATTTATGTAATTGATGATAATGGTGTATTGATTGATGATATCCGTATCCGTGAATTTTTATTTGTTGATCAGGAAAAATTAGTAAGTGAAGTAATGGATGGAAAATTTTTATCCTTGTTGGTAACAGATAAAGAAGAAGATACGATTGACATTTTCAGAAAGAATAATCGCTTTGCTTTGCCTGTAACTGATAAGAATAGCGTGTTATTAGGTATTGTAACAATCGATGATGTATTGCGTTTGGCAGAAGATGAAAATACACGCGATATGCAGAAAATGGGAGGATCGGAAGCATTGGATGAACCTTACACGCAAATAAGTTTTATTAATCTGATTAAGAAAAGAGCAGGCTGGCTCGTTATTTTATTTTTTGGCGAAATGCTGACTGCCACTGCCATGCAACATTTTGATGGTGAGATTCAACGATATGTTGTATTGGCTTTATTTATTCCATTAATTATTTCAAGTGGGGGTAATTCAGGTTCACAGGCATCATCCATTATCATTCGTGCAATGGCATTGGGGGAAGTAAAATTCAGCAGTTGGTGGTATGTGATGCGCAAAGAAATTATGTCAGGATTGATATTAGGAATTATTTTAGGCACTGTTGGTTTTATCAGAATTTTTCTTTGGCAAGATGTTTTGCATTGGTATAATTACGGAGAACATTGGATTTTGGTGGCAAGTACTGTTTTCTTTGCATTGATTGGTGTAGTATTATGGGGAACATTAGCAGGCTCTATGCTGCCATTGGTATTAAAAAAATTAGGTGCAGATCCTGCAGCCTCTTCCGCCCCATTTGTGGCAACATTAGTTGATGTAACAGGATTGATTATTTACTTCAGTATTGCTTACATAGTGATGCAGGGAAAAATGATTTAATGAATACGATTGATAAAAAAATAAAAACAGATATATGCATTATTGGCGCTGGTCCGGCCGGCGCAACTACTTCTTTGTTTTTATCAAAAATGCAGATACCGCATGTAATTGTTGATGCGGCTGTGTTTCCGCGTGATAAAGTTTGCGGCGATGCACTTGACTTAAAAGTAATGCGTATATTAAATAATCTTGAAACGGGATTGGTAGAGCGTGAAATTTTACACAACGAAAATTTTGTACAAAGTAAAAGTGTACGCATTCATATTTCCGAAAAAAAGAAAGCTGTATTAGAATGTATCCCTCAACACAATGAATGGGATTATCCATTCTTCTGTTTCAGTAAAAGAAAGTATTTCGATAATTTTTTAGTTGAGAAGATCAATCCAACCTATGCCAATTTTTTACAAGGAACTAAGGTGGATAAAATTATTTTTGACGGAAAGGAAAGAAAAATATTTGCTACAAGAAATAATGAAACAATTGAGATTCAAACAAAATTAGTAGTGGGTGCTGATGGAGATCATTCTGTAGTATTAAGAAGTTTAGGTGAAAGACAAATCAGCAGAGATAACTATGCAGGCGGATTAAGACAATATTGGAAAGGCATCAGCGATATGCAAGACAATCATTTAGAATTATATCTTCCAAAATCTCTGCCCCTGGCGTATTTATGGATATTCCCTTTGCCGAATGGTGAGGCGAATGTTGGTTGCGGTTTGCAAAGCACATTGATTAAAAATAATAATATCAATTTGAAAGATATACTGTATGATATCATTACCAAAGATCCTGTTTTAAAAGATCGTTTTAAAAATGCAACACCGTTAGAAACACCACAGGGATGGGGATTGCCGTTGGCATCATTGAAAAGAAAAATATCCGGCAATGGTTGGTTATTAACAGGAGATGCAGGCTCTTTAATTTATCCAACAACAGGTGAAGGAATTGGTCCTGCCATGATGAGTGGATATATCGCTGCGCATTTTATTCAACGTGCGGTTGAAATAAATAATTTTTCTGCCGCAACTTTTAAAAATTATGATAGAGAAATATATAAACGCTTGGAAGGAAGCATTAAAATTTATAAAATCGTTCATCGTATTTCTCCGATGCTGTATAATTTTTTTATCAA
>CAIRTF010000106.1 GCA_903881425.1 uncultured Chitinophagaceae bacterium
AATAAAAGTTTTATTTTCTCTGCTATGAATGTGGCTTCTGAATGTTCAAAGCCGCTGCGATGTAACACCCATGATACGATCAAATAATAACCCAAAAGGAAAATAGCAAGATAAATAGCGATATATTTTCGTAAGAATGCCATAGTTTACGCGGCAGTATTTACTGCACTTGCAGATGATAATTTACTTAATCCGTGATTTGTTTTTTCCCAATAAAAAGGTTTGTAAATCAATTGCCACAGGCCTTTGTATGCTGCCACTGAATGCATCAACCAATACAATGGATTTAACATGGAGTACATAATCAACTCATAATAACGGCGTTTAAAAACAGCCATCATATTCACATACACCATCATTACATTACCTGCAATAAAGTTGAATGTAGAGATATATAAAACCCAATCGGGGAAATATTGTCTTACTTGAAAACTAAAGATCAAATAGAGAATAAAGAACAGCAACAATACCGGATATAATAAGAATGTAAATGCGGTACCGCCAATAAAAAAGTTAAAACCAAAAAAACCACCCCAACCAATACGTCTAATCAAATCAACAGGTTTACGCATATGTACCAAATAAGTTTGCATGTAACCTTTGATCCATCGTGAACGTTGACGAATCCAATTAAAGAATTCGTTATTAGCTTCTTCCAGAGTAGTACTGTTTACAACACCCACTTTATATTGTTTATCGTACACACGCACACCCAAATCCGCATCTTCTGTAACATTGAAGGGATCCCATGCACCAATTCCAATAATTTATTTAATTTAAAGTGATTACTTGTTCCACCTAAAGGAATAGGAACATCAAGAGTTTCTAAACCGGTAAGCATATAATCAAACCAATAAGAATATTCAAGTGTGAACATTCTTGTCAATAAATTTTCGTTCTTATTAAAATAATTCAAGGCTCCTTGCATCACTACAAATTCATCGGGTAATTTTCTAAAAAGCGCTACCACTTTTTTTAATTGATCGGAATCAGGCACATCTTCCGCATCATAGATAGTTAGATACTCTCCTCTTGAAAAATACAATCCGTAATTACATGCTTTGGGTTTCGTTTTAGGCATGTGAAACGGAACAACAATGGTTTCAAAGTTAGCTGGAAAGTCCAGATTCTTTACTGCGTTCAATGTTTTATCATCATCTTCTTCTATCAATAATTTTACATCGAGTTTAGCTCTGGGATAATCTAAACTTCTTAAGTTCCAGATCAATTTACGAATCAGTTTATCTTCTTTATATACCGGTAAAAGAATGGTGTAAACAGGCAATGTATCATTATCCACTTTTTTAACATCCGCTTTGGTAACATGTTCATGCAACTCAGACATGGAGCCTTTCATTGCAAGGAATAATTTAAACGTGATGGAAAAAAGAAACAATAAACTGGCAAAGAGATTGAGTACAATAAAAGTAGTAGTGAAGAACAATACTAACAATGTAATTAGACTAGCAAGAGAGATAAAAATGAAGAACAATTGCCCATCAGTAAAAGTGATCAATCCGGAACTGGCTGGATCTTTTCTCATTAAACTAAATACAGCTTCTTTTACATGAAACTCTCCTCGAATTTTATGTGCCAACCAAGTAATATCCAGATCGGAAGTAGCAACAATCTTTATTTCCATTTTAAACTTGGCGAATAAACTGTTGCGTAATTTTTCATCAAATGGATCGGCTGCTGCAACCAATAATCTTCCATCATCTAATTTGCGCAATGGTATATACAAAAATGAATTCAAATGTTGAATATCACATTGATCAATGTATGCACCATCCATTTCTTCATTACGAACATCTACAAACGGATAATTTTCTTTCTCCAAAAAACTAGTATATTCTTTTCGCGTTAAAAATCCAAAATTCAAGGCTGCCTTAATAGGTGCATAATTATAAGTATCTGCAATGGCTTCTACATCCTGCAGCTTCTCATCGGAAAAAATTCCTTCTGCTACCATTTTATTTAATGCACAAACAGCCATATAAAAAATTTAATCGCCTAAAAAATATCCAAGCTTCTTGTATTAAACGATCTCTTGAGATTGTTTAACTTTATTTCTAACAAAGAAGAATGCTAATAATACCAATATCAACAACACTGATAATAACCAATATTTATACTTATCGTAAAAAAGTGAAAGTTTACTACGTTCCCCTTTATAAATTACCGAATTGCTGTCTTCAGGTATTTTAAAGAAGTAATTACTCAATCCATTACTATTGGCAATACACACATTACTTTCAATTTCTGTTAATTGAGTACCAAAGTTTTTAATAACACTTTCAAAAGCATCCTTATAAGTGCTGTCGCCCAGAGAAGTAATAAACAACACTGTACTTCCTCGTTCTCTGAAAACCTGCGCCATACCGCTATTAGAGAAATCATTAACAGAGTATGTCAATGTTCCTTTACTGTCTTTATACAATTCAAAATCTTTATCAGACTGAATTGGCAAAGAAGTAAAGTTCTTCGCAAACGGATCGTTGCGAGGTAATAATGTGATTAAATTAAAGCCACGCAAATCATCCAAAGTAGTTTTATCCGATGCAACCAATTGAGGGATAATTAATTTATTGAAATCATTTTTGATAGGGGTATTCAACTGATAATATAATTCTCCGATTGATGAAACGATATTCGAATTATATAATTTAGGTGATACCACAATTTTAGAAGGAACTTTCCTAAACTCTGCCGGGAAATTGAAGAAACTGTAAAAACGATTTTCTCTTTCACCGGAAAAAGTAAGTGTAGAACTTCTTGTATTAATGAATGCAAAGAAATTACTGAAACCATCTTTACAAATATTGGTTCCGGGATGAAAACGAAATTCAACTTCCAATGTATTGAACTTGCTTAATAAATAGGGCTTCAAATCAATATCATCAATGAAATTTACCCGATCCATCAATGATGCATTGAAGATCAGATTTTGATTCAAATAAATATTCAAAAAACCTCTGTCATCCGGTTTTAATACAGAGAAGAAACTTTCTAAATGAAAAGTAAGTCTGTTAGGTATCGCATTAAATTCTGTTAATGAAAAAATATACTTGCTTCTTAATCCACCAATACCTTCCATCAAGGCAGGTTGTCCACCTAAATCTTCCAATGAAGTAATCAACGGAGATGGGTTATCAATTGAAACATTACTAGGTAAGCCTTCGGCAATGATCATTTGATCTGTGAAAGCGCTACTCAATCTTTTGTTACTTGCCAATGTATTGATGGCCCTTTTATATCCGGTTACATCTGCTCCCGTAACAACCATAATTGTTCTGGAAGTATAGCCTACACTCACTTTAGTGACCTTGATCAAACCTTGCCCCTGTGCCAAAGAAGGTATAGCCTGACGAATAGAAAGTGGTAATTTTTCTGCTAGTCCTAAAATAATACCTGCAGGAACTGTGTCTTGTTGATTATATACACCGGTATAAATTTGTCTGTTAGCAACAGAAGATCCTTGTTTCAATAAAGTATACATGATTCCGCCACCGGTAAGATCATCCATATCAGCATTGGCAGGAGTATAAATGGAGCTGTATTCTTGTATCCACTCTTTTAAACTACGTTGAAAAGTAGATGAAGTTTGACCATACGCAGAAATATAAGATGAATTTTTAATAGCTATCCAGCAAGCCGGATTATCAACATCTTTACAATATTCATCACCAATACTCATTTTGGCACCAATCTTTAATTTAATGAATCTGCCATCAGGCTGTAAATACCTTCTATTCAGAGGCAGTTCAATGGTGAACATGGTATCTACTGCAGATGTAATGATGTTTACTGTTTTTACAGGATCTTCTTTCAGGTACACTGTAACAAAGGAATTACGCGGATTCAATACCTGAGAGGCGCGTACATTAATGATTAGTTTACTGTGATCAATATCATCATCAGGTTTTACCTTAATGAAATAACTCATTGAACCGGTAATACCTATGATGGACTGATCATCATATCCCATTGACTCGAATGTGCGTTGTTGTTGTGCAAATAGAACTGTTGCGCAACACAACATAACCAATGAGAATAGTAGCTTAGCTTTCATATTTCTTTCATTTAATGGGTACTCTTAAATTCAATGCGGTAGTAATTACCCGTACCTTCCGAACTATTGTACGTTAACGTACCACCCATTGTTTCTGTTAGTTTTTTGGCAATGGCAAAACCCATGTTCGTTTCCGAATTCATGGCTTCTGCTAACTGCTTGGATGTTTTTAATTTATTGAACAATTCATTTAACTTATCCATTCCTACCAACTTACCAATATTAACTATCTCTATTACACATTTGCCATTCATTTCGTGGGTATGAATGGTCATTACAGAACCTGACTGCGCATATTTAATAGCATTGGTAAATAATTTGAACAATACCTGTGCAAAAAATAATTTATCTAAATGAACCATGATTGCTGATGGCGATAAATGCAATTGCAAATTCACCTGCTTGATCTGCGCTGCATCTGCAATTTCAATAGTGCTGTTTTCCACTTCAGGGCCTATATCAAAATATTCGTAATTAAATTGCACTTTGGCCTCATCCTTATCTGCCGAATCAGCTAATTTCTCTGATAAATATTTTAGCTTCTCATTACCAACACCAATGTAATTTAATATTTCTTTTTGCTCTCCGGAAAGGTTATCGGATTTGTTTTTCAACAAGTCTAATGACATTTCTATTGACCCGGTAAAATTCCTGAAATCATGCAACATGATGTTCAATGTATTATGCCTGTAATCATTTAATATCTTGAGTTTTCGATTTGCATCTTCAATCACATAACGTTGATCATTGATCTTTTCATTTTGATCCAACAAACGATTATTCGCTTCATCGATCATAATGTTTTTTGCTACTTCTCTTTTTAAAATTTGATAACGATTATACACGATCATACAAGAGAAAGCAGATACGAGAAAATAAACAGCACCACCATGAGAAATAAGCAAATTGTATTTATCAATCCTGTCTTTATTGGAGTAGATAATAACAATTATCAGATAAGATAATAAACAGATTAAGATAGAATGTATCGGCTTCCAGAAAACAGTACTGTTAAATAATAAAATTAAAATTGAGAACATCAAAAAATACGTAAGGCAACATTAACAGGAACAAATCCACAAATAACGGATTGAAGTATTACATTGGTGTTGGCAAACACACGCATGGTATAAATGTAATTCCATGTTTTTTTGATGCCTAAAATATAAATGGTATAAGATACAAGGGTAAAAATCGTTCTAACTAATAACAACAAAACCCATTCCTCTCTGAAAAATAAAAAATCCAATAACACAAACAATGGAAAAGAAAAAAGAATACTCCACATTACCACATTGGCATAATAACTGCCTCTCTTGCTCAGCTCTTCCACAAGTGCTTCTTTATCAATGTTTACATATGAAAATTTAAAATTGTTAGACATATTTATTATTATGCAGTCTGAAACGCAATATCGTATGAATTTAACTGATACAATGATAAGATGGTTTTTTGGGATAAATTTATTGACAGTGCTCTCACTATCCACATTAAGTGCAAAACCTCAATTGGAAAAATCACAGACCATAAAAAAGGATTTGGGAGGCGGGGTAAATCTTTCCATTTTGGAACATTATTGGACTCCGGCAGATGAATTGTATAAAGATGATTTTCATACTAAATTAAAACGCATTGCCAAAGCGGGATTTAAAACTGTTCGATTACCTGTTGCATTCGATCATTTTTTGCAACCTAACTCCTCTAATCTTCAACAACAATTGATTGATAAGCTGAAAGAGATTTATACCATTTGCAATGATTTAAAATTAAACCTTATCATCACTTATCATTACGGGAAACTCAATATCGACAATAGTTCCGGCGAAATAGATCGTATTTCATGGATGTGGAAACAGATACAAAGACCTTTTGTTGGACAAGCATATGATCACCTTTTTTTTGAATTATACAACGAGCCTACCATCAATGCAAATTCTTGGAAATCTACTATCACAACCATCATTCAATATTTGCGTTTTGAAGACAAAAACAGAGTGTATATTATCGGCGGTGTCAATTACAATAGCTTGGATGAATTAATCAATTTAGGTAAGTTACCCGATGATAATATTTTATACACTTTTCATTTTTATGAACCCTACATTTTTACACACCAAGGGGCGGATTGGACAAAGGATAAAACCTATATTACCGGATTACCATACCCTTTTGAAAAAAGAAAAATGCCTGCGCTACCTAATAATGCCAAAGGAACCGTGGTTGAAAGAGATTACAATAAATATGCTTATGAAGCCACCAAAGCTTATCTTTCAGAAAGATTCAGGAATATTTTTGAAGTGTGTGAAAAAAATAATATGCCATTGATTTGTACTGAAACAGGTGTGATTGATTTGGTGAAAAAAAAATATAGATGGAATTATTTACGCGATATTGGTGAAATTGCTTTTGCCAATAATATTCCTCTGATATTTTGGGATTATGATCAAAATTTTGCTGTGAGCACGGAAAGTAAAAAAGTAATTCGTTGTTTGAAACCTTGGTTGAAGCAAACAACACATTCATAAATTTTTATCCATTAATATTTTTTTATGCCATCAGTTCTTTCTCTGGAAGCCATTTCAAAGAGCTACGGTTCTTTGCGTGCGTTAAACAATGTATCATTCGAAGTACCACAAGGTTCTGTATTTGGAATTCTTGGTCCGAATGGTAGCGGTAAAACAACCATGCTTAGTATTGTGTTAGATATTTTAAAACAGGACAGCGGAATTTTTTCATGGTTTGGCGGACCGAGTTCAAATAATTCAAGAAAGAAAATTGGTTCATTGTTAGAGACACCGAATTTTTATCATTACTTGTCTGCAGTCGATAATTTAAATATCACACAAGCTATCAGTGGCCGAGGAACACTCGCTGATATTGATTCCGTTTTAGAAACAGTCAATCTTGCACAAAGAAGAAACAGTAAGTTCAGCAGTTATAGTCTAGGAATGAAACAAAGATTAGCTATAGGCGCTGCTTTGTTGGGCAACCCGGAAGTATTGGTATTTGATGAACCTACTAATGGATTAGATCCGGTGGGTATTGCAGAAATAAGAAACCTTATTAAAGAATTAGCAGCACATGGTAAAACAATTATCATGGCAAGTCATTTATTGGATGAAGTCGAAAAAGTTTGTACGCATGTTGCCATCTTAAAAAAAGGAACACTATTAACTGCCGGTGCAGTTGATGAGGTATTGACTAA
>CAIRTF010000107.1 GCA_903881425.1 uncultured Chitinophagaceae bacterium
AATCCTGAATTATGCATCTGTACGTTGGATAGTTCTGCTAAAATAGATATTGAAGTACACATATCTAAAGGCAGAGGATACGTTCCTTCTGAAGAAAACAGACCAAAAGAAGCTGTGTTTGGCTTTATTCCTATCGATTCTATTCATACTCCTATCAAGAATGTAAAGTATGTAATGGAGCACTATCGTGTGGAACAAAAGACTGACTTCGAAAAACTTCTTTTAGAAGTAATTACAGATGGTACTATACATCCTGAAGAAGCTGTTAAACAAGCTTCCAGAATTCTGATTCAGCATTTGATGATCATTACTGATGAAAACATCACTTTTGATAGCAAAGAAGATAAGAAAGAAGATG
Source organism: uncultured Chitinophagaceae bacterium (assembly GCA_903881425.1). GTDB lineage: Bacteria > Bacteroidota > Bacteroidia > Chitinophagales > Chitinophagaceae > CAILAF01. The sequence goes on from CAIRTF010000107.1 coordinate 359, forward strand.
TTGTAGACGAACAAGTACTTCAATTACGTAAAGTATTGAAAACTCCATTGGAAGATTTAGACCTTTCAGTAAGAGCATTCAATTGCCTGAAAGCTGCTAAAATTAATTCATTAAGCGAATTAGTTCAATACGAACAAGAAGATTTGATGAAGTTCAGAAACTTCGGTCAAAAATCTTTAAGTGAAATTGAACAAGTATTAACTGAAAGAGGATTGAGCTTTGGAATGGATTTAGTAAAATTAGGATTAGATAATTTAGATAATTAAACACCCATCCCCTAAAGGGGAGTTATGGAGTGGTATTTATATAACCGTTTCTATTGTATAGAAGCAACTGTTACAAATCCTGACACGGTGTAACATCAAAAAATAAAAAGTCATGCGTCACGGAGACAAAATCAACAACCTCGGCCGTAAAAAGGCACACAGAGAAGCTTTGCTGAGCAACTTGGCAAATCAATTGATCGTTAATAAACGTATCGTTACAACATTGGCAAAAGCAAAAGCTTTGCGTACGTATATCGAGCCGTTATTAACTAAAACAAAGAAAGGCGAAGGCAAAGAACAAATCAGCCATCAACACAGAGTGGTGTTCAGTTATTTGCAAGATAAAGCTGCAGTGAAAGAATTATTTACTGTAGTGGCACCGAAAATTGCTGCTCGTCCGGGTGGTTATACCAGGATTTTGAAATTAGGTATTCGTGTTGGTGATAATGCAGAAAAAGCGATGATTGAATTAGTTGACTTTAATGAAATCTATGGTAAGTCTGCTAAATCAGCTGCTGAACCTGCTAAGAAAACTCGTCGTGGACGTGCTCCTAAAAAAGCAGTTGAAGCAACGACTGAAGTTGTTGCAACTCCTGCAGCAGAAGCAAGTTCAACAGAAGAAAAAACAGCTGAATAATTAATGTTGAAAAGTTTATTATACAAAGGCATTACTTTTTAGTGATGCCTTTTTTACTTTGCATCCGATTTAATTAAATACAATCACTACATGTCGCAAACACAAAAAAATGCCATCTTATTATTAGCAGATGGATATGTATTTTACGGTAAAGCATTTGGAAAGATAGGGACTACTTCCGGAGAAATATGTTTCAATACAGGAATGACGGGTTATCAGGAAGTATTCACTGATCCAAGTTATACCGGACAAGTATTAATCATGAACAATGTGCATATTGGTAATTATGGTGTTAAAGAAACCGATGTAGAAAGTGATACAGTAAAAATTCGCGGATTAATCGGTAGAAATTTAGAAGAACAATTCAGTCGTATTCAAGCCAAAGGTTCTTTGGAAGAATATTTAATCAATAATAATATTGTTGCTATTGAAGGTATTGATACCAGAGCATTGGTGGCACATATCAGAGAAAAAGGTGCTATGAATTGCATTATCTCCTCTGAAGTGTTAGATGAAAAAGAATTACAAAATTTATTGAATGCTTGTCCGGATATGGATGGATTGGAATTGGCAAGTACCGTTAGTACATCTGAAGAATATGAATTAGGCGATAAGCATTCCAGATTGAAAGTGGCGGTATTAGATTATGGTGTAAAGAAAAATATTTTGAATTGTTTGGTTGAGCGTGGTGCGCATGTACGTGTACATCCTGCAAAAACATCTTTACAAAGATTAAAAGAGTTTAATCCTAATGGCTATTTTATTTCCAATGGCCCCGGCGATCCTGCAGCAATGCCATATGCGATTGCTACTATCAAGGAAATTTTAAAAGAAGATAAACCTGTTTTTGGAATTTGTTTAGGTCATCAATTATTGGCCTTAGCCAATGATATTCCAACATTTAAAATGCATCATGGGCATCGCGGATTAAATCATCCGGTAAAAAATATTATTACGGGTTTATGTGAGATCACTACACAGAATCATGGTTTTGGTGTAGATCCGGAAGCGGTGCGCAAACATCCGAATGTTGAAATAACGCATTTGAATTTAAATGATGAAAGTATTGAAGGTATTCGCTTAAAAGATAAGAGAGCATTTAGTGTGCAATATCATCCGGAAGCTACGCCTGGTCCGCATGATAGCCGTTATTTGTTTGATGATTTTGTGAAGATGATGCAGAATTAACTAATTATTGATTATTCGTACATTCACTTTATGAAAATAGCCATCATCAATGGACCTAATTTAAACTTACTCGGTAAACGTGAACCGGAAGTATATGGTCATCAAAATTTTGATGAGTATTATAAACAATTACAAAGCTTATTTCCTGCTGTTTCATTTTCTTATTTTCAAAGTAATGTGGAAGGTGAATTAATCAATGAATTACAACGCGTAGGTTTTGAAGTGGATGGAATTGTTTTTAATCCGGGTGGTTATACACATACTTCTGTTGCCATTGGCGATTGTATTGCTGCTATCAAATCTCCTGTTATTGAAGTACACATTTCAAATATTCATGCCAGAGAAGATTTCAGAAAAATATCTCATGTTTCTGCTAAAGCTGCCGGAAGCATTGTGGGCTTGGGTTTGAAAGGTTACGAATTGGCTGTTCGTTGGCTCATCGATAAGAAATAAATTATTCTTTATAACGTTTATCTTGTGATGTGAACCGATGCTTATGCAAGTGAATTACAGACAACGTTTATTCTATTTATTACTCTTTACTTCTTTATTGAAATTATTAGTTGCCGGTTTAATCGATCTGGGTAATGATGAAGTGTATTATTATACTTATGCAGAACAATTGGATTGGAGTCATTTCGATCATCCGCCCATGGTTGGGTTATTGATGCGTTTAACTTCTTTGAATTTACATTTGGTGAATGAAGTTACGATGCGATTGGGTGCCATCATTGGTTCGTGTATATCCACTTACTTTATTTTTAAAATCGGTTCCGTTATTAAAAGTGAAAGAACGGGTTGGTTTGCTGCATTAATCTTTAATTGTTCGGTTTATACCGGTATCATTTCAGGATTATTTATTCTGCCCGATTCTCCGCAAATACCTTTCTGGGTTGCTTCTTTGTATATCATGAGCAGAATGATCATCAATGAAGAGGACAGGAAAATAAATCTTTGGTTATTACTTGGTTTATTCATTGGCTTAGCCACATTATGTAAAGTACATGGATTGTATTTATGGGCAGGCTTTGGATTATTCATCATCATTAAAAGAATTAAGTGGTTATTGAATTGGCGCTTATATGTTGCAGTATTCATTACAGCTATTTGCATGTTGCCAATTATTTATTGGAATATGCAGAATCATTTTATCACTTATCAATTTCATTCGGCAAGAGTAAGTAATCATCATATTCAAATCAGTAGTTTTATTCAGGAATTAATAGGAGAGTTCTTGTATCAAAACCCGATTGCTTTTGTTTTAATTATTTTTTCTGTCATCTATTGTTTAAAGAATAAAAATATTCTTGCATCTGTAACGAATGTTTGGTTGCTCTGTATGGGATTGCCGATGATATTTTTATTCTGGGGAATCTCTTTATTCAATTCAACTTTACCGCATTGGAGCGGACCGGGATATATTGCTTTATTTTTTTTCGCTGCAGCATATTTGGATGAAGAAATACAGGAAGAAAAACTATATCCTTTGATTACTAAATTTGCGGGTGGATTGATCATCTTTGTGATGATTGCGGGAACAGCATTCATTAAATTAGCGCCATTTAATACCGGAAGTCAGAAAGTTGAGAACTACGGAGAAGGCTGTCCTACATTGGATTTGAGCGGATGGAAAACTTTCAGCAAAGAGTTTGAATTATTAGTAAAAGATGATATTGCTTCCGGAAAGATGAATGCGAATGCATTGATTGTTATTCACAATTGGTTTCCCGGCGGACACTTAGAATTTTATACCTCTCGTGCAAGTAAGTTACCTGTTGTAGGTATTGGTGATCTGGATCATTTGCACAAGTTTGCCTGGTTAAATAAAGTAAGAAGAAAATTAGATATTGGTAATGATGCCTATTGTATTGTGCCTTCTAATTTACCTTTTGATCCTATGCTTGAATACAAAGATTATTTTACAACGATTGAGCAAGCAATCATCATTAATCAAATAAGAGGAAAAAGAGTAGTGCGTTATTTTTATGTGTATAGAATGAAGAACTGTAAAATTGCTCCGGAAAATATTTTGAAGTGATACTATTATTCATTCCCTTTTTTATTATCAGTTGAATCTTTATCAACAGGTTTTACCTGAATATCTTCCTCTTTTTTTCCAAATAATGTTTCGAAATCTTTTTTGTAAGATAAGCCAATACCTTGTCTGTTACGTCTTCCAAAAGAAGCAGAAGAACCGCTGCCATTCACATCTAAACTATTTTTATTAAAGATAATGGCTCTTAAAGTTTTATCTTTTGTAATAAAATATTCTACTGTTAAATCGGGCAACCATTGTACGTTACCATTTTGCAATGCGCCGGAAGATGCACCCACATTAAAATCCACATTGGTGCCGAATGTCACGGTAAGTTTATCTTTAAAGAAACTCTTGCCTACTTTAATATTAAAATTGGTTCTGTCTAATGTGCTGCCGGCAGTAGTGGTTCCTGTTAAAGAAGATAAGCTGTAAACAGATGTTCCCAAATCAACGTGCAAGCTTTTATCTTTAAATAATTTGTACACCAAATTAGAGATTGCTTTGTTTAATTCTTTTGTGATAAGCTGAGTAATGGTATTTGCGCCAATAGAGGTTACATTAATATTGCCGGCACCACCACCTTGTCCGTAGGGTACAAAAGAATTAAAGGCAATTAAATAAGTTACCTGCTTCAACATTTCATTATCATCTTTCTCTATCTTATTTACAAATTCTGCAAACACCTGATCTGTTTTAATTGGACTGCCTTGTGGAAAATCTAATTGGAATTTGATATCGGGTTTACTGAGTTTGCCCGATAAATTGGCAATAACATAAACTTGTCCGCGATAAGCTTTGGTAGAGCTGGCAATATTTCCGGCTTGTTGATTAGAGATTAAATCACCGGCACTCACATTGTCAGCAGTATATTGCGCTGCTACATGAATGTTAGCATTGTTTGGATCACCGCTCCATTCAATATAATTACCTGCATCTGATTTTAAGATAAATGGTTTACGAATGAATGATTGAAAATTGAAATCATAACTTCCTTGATCAATATCATATCTGCCACGAATACTTAAGGGTTCAGTAGTGCCGGCTTTTATTTTTAATCTTCCATCACCTGTTGCTTTAATCACATCACCGCTTAGCGGATCTAATATCACATCAATTTGAGTTGACTTAGTTGCTTTTAAATCCAGATCAACCGTTAAATTAAAATCACTATTATTTTTGGTTGCTTCCATTTCAGTACCGTATTTTTTAAATACGATGAAATCCGCATCTCCGCTCTCTTTGCTGAAGGAGTTGGTAATAAAAATATGAGAGTTGTCGTTCGATTCTCCTACCAAAGTCAATAAACATTTTGTATCAGGGCCTTTAAAACTCATTGTTGCTTTACCGATGGCACTTCCATAAAATTGTTGATTGTCTTTTGGCTTAGTATCAATTAATAATAATTTATTGGTAGAAAGATCAAAATCAAAATTCATGTCTTTAAATCCTTTCTCAAATAATTTCCCTTTAAGGATTGCTGTATTCTTTAATGTATCGTGAATGACAATCTCTCCAAAATCAATTCCGTCTTCATCAAATTTTATATCAGCAGAATCAATTCCATAATATACTTGCGTATAATTAACTTTCAATCCTGCATTTTGCAATTTTATTCTACCAATAAGATCCGGCGCACTTGGATTACCTGAAACGGTTAAATTACCCGATGCATAACCATTCAAATTGCTGAAAATATCTGTCAGGAATTGTTGTACAAATCCAATCTTCGAATGTATCAGATTCATTTTTACATTTAAAGGAAAGGCCGATGTATCACTGATATTATAAAGTCCATCCGCTGTAAAATTATAATCCTGATTGGGAGAAATCACATTGTAATCAATCAATCCTGTGCCGCTGTAATAATTACTTTTTATTTTTACTATTCCTATAGAATCATCATTCATTCTAAATTGTTCTGTCTTCAAATCAGCTTCAGCATTAAATTTGCCAAAGAAATCGTGTAAATGTATTTCACCGGTTGTAACGCCTTCTAACTTAGGATCTTTCATCAATAAAGAAGTAATATCACCCAATACTAAATTCTTCATTCTGATGATCAAATTATTTTTGCTGTCTTTTTCTTCTCTATCATTTTCTACTGCAATTTCCTGAAAGCCCTGAGAAAATTTTACATTCTTTGCATCTACTAAATTTTTTCTGACTGAGATTTCTCCTTCTTTTTCCAAATTCCATTTCTTCTCATTTAAAATAAAGGAAGAAGGATTGAATAAAATGCGAACTCCATCATTAAAAGTAAAGACTTGTGCGTTCAGGTCAGCTTCATTAACTGTGCTGTTTCCATTTGTTTTCAGAGAAACCAATGAGCGATCATTACCTGCTGCGATAGATATTTTTAATTTTGGAAACAGTAAACTATCACTTGCCTGAAATGCATCAATATTGCCCAACAATTTTAATTCTTTCGAATTACCAATGCCATTAATGTCTGCTCCGGTGATGGTATAACTTTTATATTTTGCATAAGGCAATTTTAATGACAAAGCAAAACTGTCTGTTTTGGTATTCACTCTTCCGGTAACCGTCATATCATTCAAACCGCTTAATTTATCTTCAAATAATTTTAGATAAGGGTCAACATAATTGGTATTGATGGTAACAGTGAATTTTTGTTTCTTCGGTAATGCAGCAGGGGCGCTTATATACGAAGGGTAATAACGATGTAAAAAAGATTGAAATCCATTTGGCAAATCAAGGATATTGAATTCGCCGACAATGCTTGCATTAAAGTCGTTGCTGGCTAAACGCAGATACTTAATTGAATCTGTATAATTTGAATTGATATTCAAAGAATCAAAACCAAGATTGATATTTTCACCAATGATATTAGCGTTTAAAAATTTAGCTGATCCTAAAAAGTTATCGATATTGGTTCCGGTGAAATACGCATCCAATAAACCGGTAACAGCCAATTCTTTTTTATAAAAGTGGAGTGGAAATAAATTTGATTTACTTAATTCACCCAAAATATTAAAGCTGGGTTGTGCTTTGTTCAGATCTATTTCAACCTGACTTTTAAATTCAAGATTGGGATCATCAATATTCACTTCACCATTAAAATATTTTTGTTGAAAAGTGCCGTTGGTTTTGATATTGGTATAAGTATAATCATTGAATTGAAGTGAACTGATATTTCCCTCGACTGTTGTTTTTATTTTTTCTAAAGAAAAATTAGTGCCGGAAATTTTTCCATCAAAATCTACTAAGCCTAACTGTTCGTTACTTAAAAATTTGCCAATATTAAATCCTGAAAGTGTTAATGCGCCATCATATGTGGCATCTTTCTTTTTAGGAATCTGCATATTTACATTGGCACTTACGGCGCCAATATCTGTGCTCATCGATCCCAATGTTTTAAAGTTATTGATGGTACCATTAAAGCTTCCCTTAAATAAAATATTACCTAACGCTACAAGATTCAAATTGTGCTCTTCTTTTACAATAGGTGCAAAAATGGCAATGTCATTATAGTTTGTTTTAATGGTGCCATTATTAAAATTAATGACAGTGTTATCAATATGCGGTAAGCCTTTCATTGCCAATGAACCGCTGATGGATGTTGTATTGCCTGCATTGGCGAATAAATTCTTTACATTGAAATCAGCAACAGTGCCATTGAAATTTCCTGTTAATGTAACTTCCTTCTTCCAATCTTTTAATTCAGGTGCGAAGAAAGCGATATCATCACTATACACTTTAGCATTGATGAATTTTGCATCTAAAAAAACATTGGTTACAAAATCATCAAAGTCTTTATTGAACTCACGATAACGCATGGCATAATAGTCGCCGATCTTACTTTTGTTAGTTTGCAGATCCATTTTTGCAAACTCCATGATATGCGGTGTTAATCGATATTTTGCTTTCAATCTTTTTAAATCAACGCCGCTTCTTTCTTTTGCATTAATATCTATGTCGGCACGTAATGTATCCTTATATAAATCAACATTTGCAAAATTTGCATTCAATTTAGTGATGAGAATATGTGCACCATCAAATTTTGGCATGGGTTTATCTTCATCTGCTTCAATATTCAATGTACCGTTGTTGATAGAAATTTTATTTACCCGCACTTGTGCATTACCCGCATTGATATGTGGTGCAGATGTATCAACAAATTTTGGTTTATTGGACGCCGGTTGCAATGCTTTAATACTTTGAACAGAGAAAAAAGGTTGATCGATAGTAATATCTGCAATAGAAAATTTATTCTTATTGAAATTGATAGTATCTGCATTTAAAACTAAACTTGATAATTTTCCCTGCATGATCTCTCCATGCCATTGATCATTCTTTTGAAATCGGATATTTTTAAGATCGATTTTTTTTAGATCAATTTCAAAACTGTTTTGTTTTTTTTCTTTGGATGATGAAGCAAAATGATCGATGATAAATTGAAAATTCCAAACAGAATCTTTTCGTTGTAATTTCACCACAGCATCTTCCAATCCAACATATTTTATTTCTGATTTGTCTTTTAAAAAGAACCAATCTGTAATCCTAACTTTTAATGCACCGGCGTATAGAATAGTATCTTTTTGTTGATCGCGTATCAAAGTACCTTCCATATTTAAACGATTGAATAATGAAAGACTGATATTTTTGATGCGCACTTCAGTCTTTAATTCATTGGATAGTTTATTGGTTACTATTTTAACCAACCAATTTTGTACCGGCGATGTTTGAATAGCGATAAACAGTAAAAGAAATAAACCCAAAAAGATGAGCAATATTTTACGACCGATTTTTTTTGTTGCTGCAAAAATGATCAATACAAAAACTAAGAAAAGATACATGGTTACAGAGCCCGATAACCAATAGATTAACCATGCCAATAATGCAATAAATGGCAAAAGAAAAGGGAGATAACCTATTATGTAAACTGTCTTCTTCAGAATGCGGCGAATTATTTGTAAAAATAACGTTTCGCTGCCTTAGTTCAAATTCAATACCAAACTTTAATAAATGATTATTTTGTTTAAGGTTATTTGGTATTTCCCCGTTGAATGGATTGATTGTATTGATGACTGCTTCCTTTTCCTTTGGGAATGCTGAGTGAAGTCCATTGATTGTCTTTTATCCATCTGCCCACATAAACAATTTGCCCCACATGATAGGGATAATGTGCCATTTGCCGGATAATCGCATCCACAACGGTTAATGGTTCCGTTCTGATATAAATTGTTTTTGATAAGTCTTCTTCTTTTAAATTTTTTAAAGTATTGAAAACACAATTCCATCCTGTATTCCAAAAAGAGAGTAAATCTTGTTTAGTGCAATGCATTACTTCAAATTCTTCATCGCGTTTACGCCATGTTTTTTCGCCGTCTTCGGTTAAAAAATTGGTCCATCGGCTCATCATATTACCATATAAATGTTGAATGATGATGGCAATACTGTTGCTGGCTTCATTCGGCTGAACAAAAAAATCTTTTTCTTCTAATTGCTCAAAAGTTTTATCGCCCAAATCTTTATAGTTTTTAAAACGTTTGATGGCGGAGTTTAAAAAATCATTTTCTATTGACATGTTTGTTAATTTAAAAGTGAATGATGAATAGTCGATAGTAAATAAGAAGCAATAATTTTTTTCACAACTCACCATTGACAATTCACTCTAATCAAAATCCTGCTACACTATCATCACCTCGTTTATCGGCAGCAGTTTCTCTTTTCCCATCAGCTAAAATTTTAATCACTTCTGTTCTGCCAATGGCGCCTTTTTCAACAATCTTATAACCCATGGCTTCTAATTTCTTTCTTGTGTCTGGAGAAAATGTTTTTTCTACTTGTACTTCATCGGGAAACCATTGATGATGAAATTTTGGTTGATTCACTGCATCGGTTGCATTCATGTTAAACTCCATAATGTTGATCAATGTTTGAAACACAGATGTTGGAATCGTTGTTCCACCCGGTGTTCCTGCAACAATAAATGGTTTATTGTTTTTATCCAATACAATAGTTGGTGACATGGCACTTAACATTCTTTTTCCGGGTTGAATGGCATTCGCTTCGCCACCCAATGCACCATACATATTTGCAACACCGGGCTTTACGCTAAAATCATCCATCTCATCATTCATAATAAAACCTGCACCAGCCACCACTGTTCTACTGCCGTAACTATTGTTTAAGGTAGTAGTAATGCTTACCATATTTCCATATTGATCGATAATGCTGATATGTGTTGTTTGTTCACTTTCTTTTATCAACCCTACTTTAATATTCTTGCTGGGCGTAGCTTTCGTTGAATCAAAATCCATCATTCGTTGTTGCAGATATGCATCACTTGTTAATGTTTTAATGGGCACTTTCCAAAAATCAGGATCACCCATATATTCAGCTCTGTCTGCGTATGCTCTTCTTTCTGCTTCCACCATTAATTGCGTTGTTCTTGCTGTTTGAAATCCATCTAAATATCTTTTCTCCATCATCTTCATTAACTGACAAACAATAATACCACCACTACTTGATGGCGGCATACCAATAATGGTATTACCTTTATAAATAAAACTTAAAGCGTTTCTTTCTTTTACTTGATAATTTTTTAAATCATTGAGAGAAATAATACCATTACCTTTTTGCATTTCTGCAACAATTAATTCAGCGGTCTTTCCTTCATAAAAGCCTTTTTGTCCGTTATCCCGAATTCGTTTTAAAGTTTCAGCTAAATCTTTTTGAATTAAAGTATCTCCTGCTTTCCATTTTATGTCTTTCACAAATACAGGAACGGCAGTACTGTTTTTAATGAATGATTCTCTGAGTGATTTTGAATTTAAACTGTTGGCTTCCCTTTCCGAAATAGCAAAACCATTTTCAGCCAGATCGATAGCAGGCTGAATTAATTTCTTCATGGGCAATTTTGCATAGCGATGCATGGCAAATAAACCTGCCACCGTTCCGGGAACACCACTTGACAAATGACCAAATTGTGATAAGTTCAATTGTTCTTTACCGTTCGAGTCTAAGTACATATCTCTGAAAGCCTTTGCAGGAGCCATTTCGCGATAATCTAATGCGATTGATTTGCCATCAGATTTTCTTGCTACTAAGAATCCGCCGCCACCAATATTGCCTGCAGCGGGATATACTACTGCCAATGCAAAATTGACTGCAATGGCTGCATCAAATGCATTACCGCCTTGTTTCATGATAACTGCGCCAACATTGGCTGCAATTGGATTGGCACAGGCAACAGAGGCTTTATCGAATGTTTGAGATTTTATAATTGCGTAATGAAATGGATCTACTTCTTTGCCTGCACCTATAATGGATTTGACTTGAGCGAACAGAAATATTTGTGAACTGATGAATGCGCCAACCAGAATTATTTTTTTCATGATCGAAAATTATGGTATTTACAGAATTCTTTTATCAATTATTTGATGAAGATATTTTTTTCTTTCCCTACATTCATGGTTCATTTAATAACGTATGAAGAAAATACTCCTCTTGTTTTGTTTTTCATTGATGATGATCATCAATCTTGTTGCACAAAATGTACAAAGCCCCGAACAATTTTTAGGCTACCGTATCGGAACAAAATTTACACGTCATCATAAGATCGTTGAATATTTTAAAACCGTGGCGCAATCTAAACCGGATATGGTAAAGATGGAGAAATACGGTGAAACCAATGAAGGCAGAGAATTGATGCTGGCATTTATTGCTTCTCCTGAAAATTTTAAAAGATTGGATGAGATCAGAAAAAATAATTTACGATTGACCGGAATATTGAATGATAATATTAAAGCATCCACTATCAATGCACCGTCAATTGTTTGGCTGAGTTATAATGTGCATGGAGATGAAGCATCATCCAGCGAAGCAGCCATGCAGACTTTATTTGCTTTGGTTGACCCAAATAATCAACAAACGAAAGATTGGTTGAAGAATACAATCGTTATTATCGATCCCTGTATCAATCCTGATGGAAGAGATCGATATATCAATTGGTATAATTCGGTAGTTGGAAAAAATTTTGACACTAATCCGCAATCAAGAGAACATCGCCAACCCTGGCCCGGCGGCAGAAGCAATCATTACAATTTTGATTTGAACAGAGATTGGGCATGGCAAACACAAATTGAAACGGTGCAACGTATAAAAGTATATAATGAATGGATGCCGCAAATACATGTTGATTTTCATGAGCAAGGTGTGAATGAACCCTATTATTTTGCACCGGCTGCCGAACCTTTTCATGAAGCTGTAACGCCCTGGCAGCGTGAGTTTCAAACAACCATCGGAAAGAATCATGCAAAATATTTTGATGAAAAGGGTTGGTTGTATTTTACCAAAGAAAATTTTGATCTGTTCTATCCATCATACGGAGATACCTATCCCACTTATAACGGAGCCATTGGTATGACTTACGAACAAGGTGGTGGTGGAGCAGGTGGATTGGCTGCCATTAATGAAGATGGTGATACTTTGAAATTAACTGACAGGGTGCTGCATCATTATACAACAGGAATATCAACCATAGAGATTACTTCAAAAAATACACAAAGAGTAGTAGATGAATTTAAAAAATTCTTTGATGATAATCGCAATGCAAAAAATGCAGAATATAAAACATATGTACTCACAAGTAATAACGAAAACAAAATAAATGCTGTTAAGGAATTACTCAATAAAAACGGTATTGAGTATGGAACGATTAATGGAAAGATCAAAGGGTACAATTATTTTACCGGTAAAGAAGAAGAAACAGATTTGTTAAATTATCATTTAGCTGTTTCCATGTATCAACCCAAGAGTACTTTGGTAAAAATTTTATTCGAACCGCAAAGTAAATTAAATGATAGTGCCACATATGATATTACTGCCTGGAGTATTCCTTACGCTTATGGCTTGCAGGCTTATGCGTTGAAAGACAAAAAAGAAATTTTAAATATTGTTGTTACAAATAAATCAATTGTATCAAGTATTTCAAATTACGGTTATCTCATTCCATATTCTTCACTTAATAGTGCAAAAGCATTGGCTTATTTGTTGAAGAATGATGTGAAAGTTAGGTTTGCAACTAAGCCTTTTACTTACAATAAAAGGAACTACGACAGAGGAACATTGATTGTTTTGAAAACAAGTAATAAGAATAATTGGAGTGAATTATTACAAAAAGCGCTGATGAAATTTAATCTTGATGCTGATGCTGTTGAAACAGGTTTTGTAGATAAAGGAGCAGATTTTGGAAGTCGTGATGTGCACAGCATCCTTGCCCCTAAAGTGGCATTGTTGACTGGAGAAACAGTGGCATCAACAGATGCAGGCGAAGTGTGGAATTTGTTTGACGTAACATTAGATTATCCGATCACCTTAATTAATGCACTCGATCTGCAAAGAGTGAACTTAAAAAATTTTAATGTATTGATTGTGCCTGATGGTAATTATAGAAATTTAAGTGATAAAGCTATTGCAGATAAGTTGAAGGATTTTGTTAGAACAGGCGGTAAGTTAATTGCTTTGCAAAATGCTGTTGCACAATTAGCAGCAAACGATTGGGGCATTAAATTAAAAGCCGATAAAGATGATGATAAAAATGAGTATGCTGCTTTAAAAAAATATGGTGAAAGAGACAGAGAATTTTTACCTAACACCATTCCCGGTGCTATTTATAAAGTGGAATTAGACAATACGCATCCATTGGCATATGGTTATCCAAATTTTTATTATACCTTAAAACAAGATGCCAATATTTATGAATTCATGAAAGATGGATGGAATGTAGGTGTGCTGAAAAAAGATAATTATACTGCGGGTTTCAGCGGATACAAAGTAAAAAATAAATTGAAAGACGGGTTATTGTTTGGTGTAGAAGAAATGGGTAGTGGCTCTGTTGTTTTTATGGCAGATAATCCTTTGTTTCGTTTGTTTTGGGAGAATGGCAAATTGTTATTTTGTAATGCAGTGTTTTTAGTGGGGCAATAAAAATTATTGTTTAATTCATCTAACAATTTCGATAAATGGTTTCTTCCGGATAATAATTTTTGATTTTTTAGGAATCAATGGATCAAATTTATCCGGCGTTAAAAAAAGAATAAGCACAACTAATAATGGACCAATCGAATAAAGAATGCTATCAAGCCAGATTGATTTAAAACTGTTGATCTTAGCATCTTTTGGATTATTTGTTTGGTAACGTACTGAAACAATATCTTCTTCATTCATTTCAGCATCATTCGTGGCAGCAAAATCTAAACTATCGTTGCCAACCTTATACTTAATAACTAAATGAGCACTAATATTTCCTAATGGTTCTAAAGTATATCCTCTAAACCACATTCTTCCATTGGTTAATTCTGATTGCGCAAGCCAATTAATTTTAAAAGCATAAAAAGGTATAACAGAAATAAGAAATAGTAATAAGAAGAATTGATTGCGGCTTAAAATCATGAAATAAAAGTAGCGATGAATGCTGATAATGTTGTTAATGGATGGTTGAAATGTCATTTTGTGTTGTTAAAATATTGATTTCAACCTGCGAGGATCCATCCGTCAAATCAGTGATGCAACATTCATTAGTTCCATTATCTTCGTAAATACTTATCTGTATAGTTATGTTCAGAAAATCAGTTATCGCATTTTTAGTTTTCGCTTTTCATTTTTCATCGTCAGCACAAGTATTGCAAACCAATACCAGTGCCGATATTTTGTTACAATTGAAAAAATTGAAAGTATTAGGTAGTGTTTTATACATCGCAGCTCATCCTGATGATGAGAATAATTCTTTATTGCCATTTTTGGCAAAAGAAAAATTATATCGCACTGGCTATTTAAGTTTAACACGCGGTGATGGCGGGCAAAATTTAATTGGCAGCGAGCAAGGCATAGAATTAGGGATGATTCGTACACAAGAATTATTAGCAGCGAGAAGAATTGATGGAGCAGAACAATTTTTTTCCACTGCTTATGAATTTGGCTTTAGTAAAAATGCAGATGAGGCATTGCACGTATGGGATAAGCAAAAAATTTTAAGTGATGTGGTTTGGATTATTCGTCAATTTCAACCGGATATTATCATTACTCGTTTTCCGCAAGATGCCAGAGCAGGGCATGGTCATCATTGGGCATCAGCCATTATTGCCAATGAAGCATTTAAAGCAGCAGCAGATCCCAACCAATTTCCTGAACAATTAAAATATGGTGTACAGCCCTGGCAAGCCAAAAGAATTTTATGGAACACTTTTAATTTTGGCGGAACTAATACAATAAGTAATGATCAATTTAAAATTGAAACAGGTGTCTTTAATCCCTTGCTGGGTGAGAGTTATGGCGAAATAGGCGGCGATGCAAGAAGCATGCATAAAAGTCAGGGTACTGGCAGTGCAAGAAGAAAAGGATCGCTCATAGAATATTTTGTTAGTACCGGCGGTGATGCACCAAAAAATGATTTGATGGATGGAATTATGGTTGATTGGAATAGAGTAGGTGGTTCTGCGATTGAAAATAATATCACACAAATTATTTCTTCGTTCAACTTCGAGCACCCTGAATTATCTGTTCCTGCATTGGTTAAAGTATATCAATCTATTCAACAATTAAGTCCTTCTGTTTGGCGTAATAAAAAATTAAATGATGTTCAGCATGTAATTGAATTATGCTCGGGATTTTATGCAGATGCCACTGCTACGCAACAATCCATTGCACAAGGTGATAATTTAAGAATAGCATTATTTCTCAATAGCAGAAAGAGTTCTAACATAATTGTAAAGAGAGTACAATTAGAAAATTTTGATTCTTCTTTCAATACAAGCTTGTCTGCCAACCAAAATTTTTCATTTAATAAAAATATCTCTGTTGCTGATAATAAACCTATTTCACAACCTTATTGGTTAGTGAATCCCAAAACAGAAGGCATGTTTGATGTAACTGATTATAAGTTGATTGGTAAAGCTGAAAATGACCCTTCATTTGAAGTAACTTATACAGTTAATATTGAAGGAGTAGATTTTTTAGTAAAGCGACCTGTACAGTATAAATATGTTGATCCGGCCAAAGGAGAATTATTTGAACCTATTGCTGTATTACCTAAGATTGAAATGAGTTATTTAAAAGATAATTATGTTTCAATGAATGGCGTTCCTGTAAAAGCGGATATTCATTTCAAATCCAATTCAAAGGATTCTGTTACCTATTCAATAGATCAATCTTTCTCCAATCAATGGAAAAATAATAAGTCATCTATTCAATTTATTGTATCAGCGAATAAAGAAAATTATACGTCAAGTATTTTTTCCTCTGCAACAAAAGAAACAAATATTTCAGGTGAATTGAAGTTATCATCAAATGATAAAAAATATGATAGCTATACAAAAGTGATCTCATACGATCATATTCCCACCATTACTTATTTCCCCAAAGCAAAAACCAATTTGGTTAAAGTAGATATTAAAACAGTTGGTAAAAAAATCGGCTACATTATTGGAGCAGGCGATAAAGTGCCGGAATCCTTGCTGCAATTGGGTTACGAGCTAAAGTATTTGAATGAAGAAGATTTGAATGAAGAAAATTTAAAACAATTTGATGCCATCATTGTGGGCATACGTGCCTATAATTTGTACGAATATTTGAGTAACAAGAATGAAGTATTGAATCAATATGTTGCCAATGGCGGTAATCTCATCGTTCAATACATGAAAAGTAATCAAGTAGGATTGAAGAGAATAAAAGCAGGTCCGTATCCTTTTAGCATCAATGCAGGACTTCGGGTAACTGAAGAAGACGCGAAAGTGAATTTTTTATTGCCTGAACATCCGGCATTTAATTATCCGAATAAGATAACTGAAAAAGATTTTGATGGATGGGTACAGGAACGAAGTACTTATCAGGCAGAACAAGTGGATGCACATTACGATGCTTTGATTGGTATGAAAGATAAAAACGAAAAAGAAAGTAACGGCAGTTTAATAATCGCAAAATATGGTAAAGGAAATTTTGTGTATCTAAGTTTGGTCATGTTTCGTCAGTTACCTGCAGGTGTGCCGGGAGCTTATCGTTTAATGGCTAATTTAATTGCCTTACCAAAAAATAAATAAGCATGCAGCAAAGAAGAGGAATCGGTATTGCAGTTATTATTATCATCGGATTGATATTAGGAAAGTTTTTTAAAAATGTGGAAGTTGGTCTGATTATTGGCTTGGCTATTGGTTTATTGTCCGGTAGTTTATTAAGAAATAGAAAATGAAATATCAAAATAACATACCACTCTTTTCATCATGGCGCCGCTGGTACTATTTTGTGATCATTGTGTTACTGATACTCATTATCTTTTTTGCATGGTTCACTAAATATTTTGCATGAGCAATTTAGATTGGATTGTACTTTCTGTAACATTGATTGTCATTATTGCTTACGGCCTGTATAAAAGCCGTACCAGTAAAAATTTAGAGGGTTATTTTTTAAATAACCGTACCATGCCATGGTATTTAATTTTATTAAGTATCATGGGTACACAAGCAAGTGCCATTACTTTCTTATCCGCACCCGGACAAGCTTTCACAGATGGTATGCGATTCGTTCAATATTATTTTGGATTGCCTATCGCAATGGTTATTGTGTGCATCACTTTCGTTCCGTTGTTCAGTAAACTGAAATTATTTACAGCATACGAATTTTTAGAACAACGGTTTGATCTAAAAACAAGAACCTTTACTTCATTTCTGTTTTTATTGTCAAGAGGATTATCAACAGGCATTAGTATTTATGCCCCATCTTTAATTTTATCGTCATTATTAGGATGGGATATTTTCTGGACAAATATTGTAATGGGTGGATTATTGATCATTTATACTGTGAGCGGTGGCGCAAAAGCAGTGGCTTATACGCAGCAATTACAAATGATCATTATTTTTTCAGGAATGGCTATTGCAGGATATTATGTCATTCATTTTTTACCGGAAAATATCGGGTTTAAAGAGGCATTGAATGTAAGTGGTGCAAGCGGAAAATTGAATGTGATTACAACAGGTATCACAAAAAATGGGTTTGATTGGAAAGATAAATACAATATCATCAGTGGAGTAATTGGTGGATTTTTTTTAGCACTCAGTTATTTTGGAACCGATCAAAGTCAAGTGGGGCGATATCTCACAGCGAAGAATGATACTGAAAGTAAATTAGGATTATTAATGAATGGATTGGTGAAAGTGCCGATGCAATTTTTAATTTTATTACTGGGTGCATTATTGTTTTCATTTTATCAATTTAAACCGCAACCAATATTTTTTAATTCTGCAGTGCAGCAAAAAGTGTTGAAGAGCAATCAAAAAGATAATGCAGAAGTATTAGAGCATCAATTCTCATTGTTGAATACG
>CAIRTF010000108.1 GCA_903881425.1 uncultured Chitinophagaceae bacterium
AAATTCATGTGCCTGTTCTAAATATTTTTTCTTGAATAAAAAATTATCATCCCATTGATACATAGCAGGGCCCACTTTTTTTCCAAACCAATATCCTATCGAGTTACCAATGATACCTGCAATAGAGATTAATGTAATTAATACGAACAAATCAATCCATTCATTATTAAAATTCTGCAAACCAAAAATTTGTAAGAACTCGTAAGCCAATCCAGGCTTACCATTTACACCTTCATGACAATAAATACCGGCAACAAACAACAAACTATCGCCAGGTAAAAAAAATCCCGCAAACAATCCTGTTTCTGCAAATACCACAAATAACAATAACCACAATCCGCCATGCTCAATATAAAATTGAGGTTGTAATAATTGATGCCATTCAAATGCTAACAGAAATAAATTCATAATTATATTTTGATAAACAAATTTATTCCAATCCTCCTTCCCATTTGCTAACAACGCTTGTTGCCAATGCATTACCCAACACATTGGTGGAAGTTCGGAACATATCGCAAAAATGATCGATCGGTAAAATCAACGCAACACCTTCCGGCGGAATATTGAACATAGCACATGTAGCAGTTACTACAATCAATGCAGCTCGGGGAACACCTGCAATACCTTTGCTGGTAAGCATTAACACCAATAACATAGTAATCTGCGTACCCATATCTAAATGAATATTATACGCCTGTGCAATAGCGATACTTGCAAAAGTCATGTATATCATGCTGCCTGCTAAATTAAAAGAATAACCTAAGGGTAAAACGAAAGCAACAATTTTATTGTTACAACCCATTCTTTCTAATTCTTCTGTCAATTTTGGAAAAGCCGCTTCACTGCTGGTAGTACTAAATGCAATGAACATTGGTGAAAGAATATTACGCAATAAAGGATTTAATTTTTTTCCAAGAATAATATACCCCGCTAATAAATGAATGCCCCATAAAATAATTACACCAATCACAAAGTATAAATAATAGAATGCATAAAAATCGAATACCTTAAAACCACTTTGAGCTACCACTGATGATAATGCACCAAAAACACCCAAAGGAGCAAAATACATAACATAGCCAACCATTTTTAAAATAACATGCGATGCTATTTCAAAAGCATGTATCAAAGGTTTTGCATGATCACCCAATGCGGCAGTTGCCAATCCGAAAAAGATAGAGAACACTACAATATGTAATATCTCATTCACACTCATGGCTTCAAAAACACTTTTCGGAAAAACGTGCTGCACAAATGTTTCTAATGTAAATGATTTGGTATTGGCCACCAATTCTTTTGCATCATTATAATTGGCATTGGATAAATTGATCAATGTTCCGGGATGTGTAATATTTACCAATAACATACCCAAAAACAATGACACTAATGATGCAGAAACAAACCACAGCATGGCTTTTCCGCCCACTCTGCCTACTGTTTTCATATCTCCCAATTTGGCAATACCAACTACCAACGTAGTAAATACCAGAGGAGCGATCAACATTTGAATCAAACGCAAAAAAACCGTAGTCAGCAGTTTGATATTCTTAGAAAAAGAAAAATTGAATTCCGCAGAAGAATAGGTATGCACAAAATATCCGGTGATCACTGCAATGATCATGGCACCAATAATACTAAGGGTTAAAGCATGTTTCTTCATGAAGGCAGCTAATTTGCGGCAATATAAGTTATTCGGGCGAAAGCTATTTTTTGTCCACTCTTAAAAACTTTTCTACTGGCAAATAAATAAATGCTTATTTTTCCGAACCAAATTTCGAAACCTTAATCAACTGTATTATGAGTTTATTCAGAAAAAAATCATTGGATATTTTATTAGCACAAACAACTGATTCGGACAAAGGCTTAAAAAGAACGCTTGGTGCCGGCAGTTTAATTGCTTTAGGCATTGGTGCCATCATTGGTGCCGGATTATTTGTAAGAACAGCCGCAGCTGCCGGACAACATGCCGGTCCTGCAGTAACATTATCATTTATTGTTGCCGCCATTGGTTGTGCATTTGCGGGATTATGTTATGCAGAGTTTGCATCGATGATTCCAATTGCCGGTAGTGCCTATACTTATGCTTATACCACCATGGGCGAAATGGTCGCATGGATCATTGGTTGGGCTTTGATTTTAGAGTATGCCTTAGGTGCAGCAACCGTTTCAATTGCATGGAGTGAATTCTTAAATAAATTATTAGAACAATTTCATTGGGGGGCCATACCCTATGAATGGAGCCACTCCCCTTTTGAAAAAGCGCTGGATGCAGCCAATGTAATGCATTATGGCTTAGTAAATCTTCCTGCATTATTGATCTTATTTTTACTTTCTTTATTATTAATAAAAGGAACCCAAGAATCTGCTTTGGTAAACGGTATTATTGTTTTCATTAAAGTAGCCATTGTAATTGTATTTATTATTGTTGGATGGCAGTTCATTAAGACTGCCAATCATCATCCATACTTAATTCCTGCAGATGCAAAACCCGCTATTCAACCTGATGGAACTGAATATTCTTATGCAGATTTTTTCCGACATGGATGGGGTGGTGTATTAACGGGGGCTGCCGTTGTATTCTTTGCATTCATTGGTTTTGATGCTGTAAGTACTGCTGCACAAGAAGCAAAGAATCCTAAAAAAGATATGCCAATTGGTATTCTTGGTTCATTGGTTATTTGTACCGTATTGTATATTTTATTTTCATGGGTATTAACAGGTGTGGCACCTTATACCGATTTTGTAAAATCAGGTAAAGAAGCTTCTGTTGCTTATGCCATTGAAACATACATGCAAGGTTATGGATGGTTAGCTAAATTAGTAACTGTAGCTATTTTAGCAGGTTTTTCATCTGTAATATTAGTAATGCTTATGGGGCAAAGTCGTGTATTCTATACGATGAGCACAGATGGTTTATTGCCCAAAGCATTTTCTGATCTGCATCCAAAATTCAGAACTCCTTATAAATCAAATATGATCTTATTCATTTTTGTAGGAGCTTTTGCCGCATTTATTCCCGGTGATGTTGCAGGAAATTTAACCAGTATCGGAACTTTGTTAGCGTTTATTTTGGTTTGTTTGGGAGTGATTATTATGCGAAGAAATGATCCTGATAGAGTAAGACCATTTAAAACTCCATTGGTTCCATTGGTTCCTATTTTAGGTGCATTGGTTTGTGCAGCGATGATCTATTCATTAGATAACAGAACTTTATTAACTGCATTGGGTTGGATGGCAGTTGGATTAGTTGTTTACTTTGGTTACAGTAAAAGTCATAGTAAATTAAAGAGCTAAGTTTTAAATAAATAATATTAAAAGTCATCTCACTTAAAACGGGATGACTTTTTTTTGATTGCTACTTAATTTACATCAACTATTTTTGCAACCGCTCGATCAATCATACATATCAAATTTCAAATCTTAAATAGTTTATGGGAAGAATTTTTGAAGTAAGAAAAGCCACCATGTTTGCCCGTTGGGACAGAATGGCGAAACAGTTTACCCGCATTGGAAAAGAAATTGCCATTGCCGTTAAAGCGGGCGGACCAGATATTGCAACAAACCCTGCATTGAGAAGATGTTTCCAAAATGCAAAGAGTGTAGGCATGCCTAAAGACCGTGTGGAAGCGGCTATTAAAAGAGCCATGGGCAAAGACACTACTAATTATGAAGAGATCATGTACGAAGGTTATGCACCGCATGGGGTAGCATTACTGGTGGAAGCTGCAACAGATAATCACGTGAGAACTGTGGCCAATGTAAAAAGCCATTTTAATAAAGGTGGTGGAACAATGGGCAATAGCGGTAGTGTGAGTTTTCAATTTAAAAAAATGGGTGTGTTTAAATTAAAACCCGAAGGATTGAATATTGAAGAATTAGAATTGGAGTTGATTGATTTTGGTTTGGAAGAAATGGGTGAAAGTGCTGATGAAAATGGTAATGCTATTGTTGTATTGAGATGTGCTTTTGTTGATTTTGGCAAATTGCAAAAAACATTGGAAGATAAAAACATTACTCCAATCAGTGCAGAATTAGAGTGGATACCAACCACTACTGTTCCCGTAACTGATGAACAAGCAGAAGATGTAAGTAAATTAATTGAAAGATTAGAACAAGATGAAGATGTAAATAAAGTGTTTCATAACATGGGATAACCCCAACCCTTAAGGTAGTTAAGAAAGAGACTGATTAATAAATCAGTCTTTTTTTATTTTAAGAAGTAATTTTATTGAATGATTGATTTGAAAGAAATAAAACATCCGGTTATTTTATTTGATGGTGTTTGTAATTTATGTGTGGGAACTGTTCAATTCATTCTTCAAAGAGATTCTAAACAAATATTTCGTTTTGCTTCTTTACAATCTGCATTCGGAAAAAATATTTTGCAACAGTTTGGTTTGAATGAAAATAATTTGGATTCGTTTATCCTATTACAAGATCAAAAAATATTTATCCAATCTACTGCTGCATTAAAAGTGATAAAAAAATTATCCGGTGTATGGTCTTTGTTATATGTATTTATCGTAATTCCAGCTTTTATCAGAAATAGAGTATACCAATTCATTGCCAATCATCGTTACAAATGGTTTGGTAAGAAAAACGAATGTTGGCTACCTACAAAAGAATTAAGTAACTTATTTATTGAATAATTATACCATAAAAAAACTGAGATAGAAAAATCTACCTCAGCTCCATGTTAACCATCTATATAACCCATATTTTAATTTGCAACTGCAGCGAGATCATCTTTCAATTGGTTAAAATCAAATCCTTGATCAAAATCATTTTTCTTTGCTTCGGGTGGAAGAATAGCATATGCCTCATCTACACATTCATCCCACCATGCCCAAGTTCCTTTCTGTGTATTTCCCCATGTTAGCATAGTAACTCCATTGTTATCATAAGCAACCGCATATACTGCATGACCATCATGCGTTAACGGACCGGGTGTCCATGTTTTTCTTGCATTAAATTCTTCTATACAATTTTTTTGTACCTGAAATCCCAAATATACCCCGCCAAATAATTGAATGGCTTGTTTAATATGTGTGTGATTCTTTGCATCAATTTTTGCAAATGCAAAAATCTTATCGCCATCCACTTTATGCGATTGCCAATAATTCAATACATCTAATTCATTCAAACCCGAATCTACTCCACCTGCCAGATGCATATATAATTTAATTACTTCTTTTTCGGCCCAAATTTTCTTCTTACCAATTTTACCATTATAAATAGTAATGGCATGTGCTAATGCAGCAACGGTGCAATCTCCCCATCTGTCATTTCCATCGATAGGAAATAATTTAGTTGGATCTGATATTTTAAGTTTATCATAAACCGTTGCCAATACATCAACAGATCCGGGTGGTGATGGAAGTTGTGCAGTTAAATAATTTTTAAATAGCAATGTGCGATAATCATGTTTGGGTGCATGCTTACCAAATCTTAATTGTGGCATAATTATTTTTTTGTCGCCTACTTTTAATTACCGCTTTCGGCACTGCGGCAAAACTCTTTTTAAAAAAGTTTACAACAAAATTTACAAAGAAGCAGATAAAAAGCAAAGGTATTTTTACCTTTTTGGGAGGGTATTTTTACGTACAAAAAAAGGTAAAAATACCTTTTTTCAATGCAAGAAATTGTTGCAATATTGCTGTGTAAATAAAATTATTAAACTTTAAAATTTAAAAGTATGGCAGCAACAGCCTTAAGTATTATTAAAGAAAAAGTATTGGCATATCACAAAAGAATGAATGCCATTGTTAATTTTTTGAGCGCACAAAATGCCCCATCAAATATTAATAATATTAATAAACAAAAAGAGCATTTAGGCTTTTACATTGACAAAAAATCCTTGAAGAGATTGAACCAAATTATAGCTTTGGAAAATTGCAATTCATTGGCAGTGATGTTTGGAATTGGAGAAGCGGACAATCCAACACAAATGACCGCATGTATTTTTGGCGTAGATGAAAACAGAAATATTTTGCCGCAACATAAAATAAATCAAACTAAAAGTAGCCGCCTTGATAAAGACACTCCACCGGTTGACGGGGAAGATACTTGGCCACCGCCAAATGATGGACTTCAGCTTAACCTAACAACAGGAAATAATTTTTCAAGTAATTATTTTACATTGGCCTCATCTAGAAAAGAGCTTTCTGCATATTTTGAATAATGAGTTATCTTAAATTCATTTATTATGCCTTACTATTGTCAGGCTTTCTCATTATCCTTATCAGGTGGAGAAAGCTTGACAGTATATTACACATTTTTGGCCCTGTTTATTTCTTTACACTAATTACCGAAATCTATTGCGATTTCTTTAAGGTTTATTTCCCTTACCATATTAACCAAACTATTGGATATTTTTTTCTTTGCTTATACTACTATCATTTATTTTATAAAAAAAGAAATAGAAAGATTGTGCTTGCAGGGTTCGGTATTTATTTAATATATTTTTATTACTATTTCATATATCACTCAGAGAATTTTAATATATTCAATCCGGCGGATTTTGTTGTAGAAGGAATCTTTGTATCTATTTTTTCGGTACTTATTTTAATAGAATTTTATGAAAGGACTGATATAATTATATTTAAAAACAATCCGCATTTCTGGTTGGTTGTAGCGAACTTATTTTTCTTCTCGGGATGTTTAATTTTAATGGGATGCTTGCATTATTTAGATAGATACCAAAAAGATTTATATCACCAAGTTGTATACATTTCTTATGTGCTTAATCTTTTATTTTATTCCCTGTATATAAAAGCTTTTACATGCAAATAGGAATTGAAGAGATAAAATTAACGATATTACTTGGAACGATATTAGTGCTGTTCTTTGCAATAATGATTGTGTTTCTGATTAATATTTTTAAAAATAAAAATCAATTATATCAAAAAGAGAAACAACTCATGCAAATTTCTTTTGAACAACAATTGCTTCAAACCCAATTAGAAGTGCAAGAGCAAACAAGAAAAAATCTTGCATCAGACCTGCATGACAATATTGGCCAATTACTGAGCCTCACCAACGTTACATTGGCCTCCATAAATCTCGCTGATAAAGAAAAAGCAATACAAAAAATTACTGACACCCAAACTTTAATCACCAGATCAATCAAAGAACTCAGGCAATTATCGAAGATCATTCATAGCGAGCAATTAATTAAGCAAGGACTCATACAAACCATTAAACAGGAAATTATATGGCTTCAACGCAACGATTATTTTTCTATTGAATTTATGAATGATATAGAAGATGAAGCTGCTGTGAACGTTGATAAAGATTTATTTCTTTATAGATTATTACAAGAATCGCTTAACAACATCTTTAAACATGCAGCCGCAGATAAGATTATCATTCATTTAAAATACAATAATAATACTATGCAATTATCTGTTGAAGACAATGGCGTTGGTTTTAATGTGGAAGAGGCAATCACTCAACAGAATGGTTTGGGCATTCCGAATATGCAAAAAAGAATAAATTTACTGAAAGGTTCAATGAATATTCATTCAGTAAAGAATAAAGGAACTGTTATACTTTTCATCATTCCATATCCTTAATCATGAATCAGAAAAAAATACATATTGCGCTGGTAGACGATCATTCATTATTCAGAAGTGGTATTGCCAATTTGTTAAGAGAGTTTAACGATATTAAAGTGGTATTTGAAGCAGCTAATGGAAAAGAATTGCAGGAAATACTTACAGAAAAAAAAGAAGTAGATGTGATTCTAATGGATATTAATATGCCGTTAATTGACGGTTACCTAGCAACTTCATGGGTTAAAAAAAGATATCCTAAAATACATGTGCTTGCATTAAGCATGTTTGATGATGATATTGCAGTGATAAAAATGTTAAAAGCCGGAGCCGGCGGTTATATTCTAAAAGAATCCAAACCACAGGAATTATATCGTGCCATTAACGAAATAAAAGAAAAAGGAATTTATTTGAATGAACTAGTATCCGGCAAAATGCTGAAGGACTTTCAAAAATCCAAATCTCTTCTCATCAAAGAAAATTTACTTTCAGAAAGAGAGATCGAATTTATTAAACTTTGTGTATCTGAATTAACTTATAAAGAAATAGCAGAGGCCATGAATCTCGCACCAAAATCTGTTCATAATTACAGAGAACATCTATTTCTAAGACTTAAACTAAGAAGCAGAGTAGGGTTAGTAATGTTTGCTATCAAAAACAAATTAGTAGACATTGATTAAAAGATAAACAAAACTATACATCCTTTAAGCAATTCTATTCGTTCATCATTTCAGTAATTACATTAAATACTTGTTCTGCATTCGGTTTACTGAAATAGTCGCCATCACTGCCATACAATGGTCTGTGATCCTTTCCTGTCAAAGTTCTTGGTGCAACATCCAACCATTTATACCCGCCTTGTTTTTCCATAATCTCATTATACATAAACGCTGCTGCTCCGCCGGGCACATCTTCATCTATGAAAATAATTCGATTGGTTTTTTCTAATGATTGTAAAATAATATGATGAATATCGAATGGCAATAAAGTTTGCACATCAATAATTTCGCAATGGATGTTTTGTTTTTCCAAACGTTCTGCCGCATCTTGTATCACTCGTAAAATAGAACCATATGAAACAACGGTGATATCTGTACCTTCTTTAATAACTTCAGGAACACCTAACGGAACAGTATATTCCATTAAGTTGGCGGGTAGTTTTTCTTTTAATCGATAGCCGTTCAAACACTCTATCACCAATGCAGGATCATTACTGCGTAACAAAGTATTGTACATACCTACTGCCTGCACCATATTTCTCGGCACACAAATATGCATACCGCGTAATGAGTTAATGATCATTCCCATCGGACTCCCACTATGCCAAATACCTTCTAGACGATGACCTCGTGTACGAATGATGATCGGACAACTTTGTTGTCCTTTTGTTCTGAAATGTGTGGTAGCTGCATCATCACTTAATGGTTGTAAACCATACAATAAATAATCTAAATATTGAATTTCCGCAATGGGCCTTAATCCTCGCAAAGCCATGCCTATGGCTTGTCCCATAATTGTATTCTCCCGAATACCTGTATCAAAAATTCTGTCTTTACCATGTTTTTCCTGTAATCCTGCGAAGCCCTGATTCACATCACCAATAAAACCAACATCTTCTCCGAATGCAAATACTCTCGGATCAGTTGCAAACAATCCATCGAAATATTTATTCAATACTTCATATCCATTGATCGATTGTGCATCATAAGATATCCAGGGCTTTACCTCTTCTACACGCAATGCACTTTTTGGACCTTCGTTGTATAAATAAGAATTGAATAAACGATTGCTTTCTTCCAACAAACTATAATTATAACTTTTTAAAGATTCAACCGAAGGAGAATTGGGTGCAGCTTCCATTGCTAATGACAATGTATGCAATACATCTCTGCGCAATGGTTCTATATTAGTTTGTAAACTATGACATAATTGTTGCAGAAAATTATAAGTATCCATATCACTCACCATCATACCGCTGATCAATTCAACAGTATGCGCAACTTGTGTTTTGATAGGTGCTTGAAATTTTTCCCATGCTTTGGCTTTACTTTCTCTCACACTTTCTTTCGCATCATATTCTAATTGCGTTAATTCATCACTTGTTGCAATGGTATTTGAGATGATCCATTCACGCATTTTTTTAATACAATCCCATTCACGCTCCCAAGCCAAACGAGCCGGATCTTTATATCTTTCATGACTTCCGCTGGTGGAATGCCCTTGCGGCTGTGTAACTTCTTCCACATGAAAAATAGCAGGCGTATGTGTTTCACGAATCCTTTGTAATCCTTGTTCAAACACTTCGCACATGCCGGCATAATCCCAGGCTTTCACTTTATAAATTTCTAATCCATTCGTATTCTCTTCTTTTTGCATTCCTTTTAATGCAGTAGAAATAGAACCTTTTGTTGTTTGATACATTTTTGGAACAGAAATTCCATAGCCATCATCCCAAACAAAAACAGCCAATGGCACTTGTAACACACCTGCTGCGTTGATGGCTTCCCAAAATGGACCTTCACTTGTTGATGCATCACCAATGGTGCAAAAACAAATTTCATCGCCATGATGACTTAAATGATCGAATGAATGTAATTGTTCTGTTCGACGAAAACATTTAGAAGCAAAAGCCAATCCTAATGCACGTGGCATTTGTCCGGCAGTTGGAGCAATATCAGAAGAAATGTTTTTTCTATTGGCAAGATCTAACCAATTACCATTATCATCTACCATTCTTGTTGCAAAATGAGAAACCATTTGACGGCCGGCACTGAATGGTTCATTATTCACATCCGGATCAGCAAACAATTGTGCAAAGAATTGTTCCAAACTTGCCAGCCCTGAAGCAAACATAAAAGTTTGATCACGATAATAGCCTGCACGAAAATCACCCGCTTTAAAAAACTTCGCCATTACCAATTGTGCCACTTCTTTCCCATCACCAAAAATGCCAAACTTGGCCTTTCCGGTTAAAACTTCACGGCGGCCCAATAAACTGGCCTCACGACTTACCACAGCAATACGGTAATCGTCCAACACTTGTTTTCTAAATCCTTCGTAGGAAAGCATATCGTCTTTATATGCCAAGGTAATTGTTTGTTCCATTCAACAAAAATAATTATTCAGGCCGCATCTTGGTGGTATTAAATAAATTAGTGGAAAGATTGCGCAAAAGACGGCCTCAGGCCTTGTTAAAGATTGGCATAATTTTTAGAATACTTTCCTCACAAAAACAATATTCGATACTTTTACAATCGTAAATAATGATTTTATGAAAAAACTCAGTTTCTTGTTGTTGGTCTTTTTGCTCTTTGGTGTTGCCCAAGCGCAAACCGGGCCTACTCAACTACAAGACATCAATAAATTGGTAGAATTTAAAAATGCCGATTATGACTTTGGTAAAATACCTTATTCAAAGCCCGTTGAATTTATTGTAACTGTCAAGAATATCAGCAACGATGCATTAACGATAGATAATGTTACCGTTGGATGCGGTTGCACTACACCTAAATATGAAAAGGGCAAAAAATTCTTACCCGGCGAAACCATCAATGTAACACTGGGTTTTAACGCAGCCACCATGGGCACATTCATGAAAAATGCAACTATTTATTTTAATGGCGGCACATTAAGCAAGCAGGTAAATTTTAAAGGAGAAACTTATCAAACACCTGCCAGCGCTGCACCTGCCAATAGCACTATTGAAAAATTAAAACCTGCTAATCAATAATATTTCTGATGAAAAAAATATTTTTTATTGCTTTTATTTTTTGTGCTTCAACTCTTTTTGCACAAAGTGGTTTTCAGTTCACTTCATTGAAGCATAATTTTGGTAAGATCAAACAAAGTGTTCCGGTTAGTTATACTTTTTTGTTTAAAAATATCAGCAATAAACCTTTAATTGTTGAAGTAGCTACAGCCGAATGTGGTTGCACTACACCTGATTATCCGAAAGAACCGATTACCAAAGGAAAAGATGGAAAAATAAAAGTAACTTTTAATGCAGAAAATGCCGGAACATTCAGTAAAAAAGTAACAGTAAAATTTGCGAATGTGGATGATCCTGTTATTTTGACGATTGAAGGGGAAGTAATTGGGAAATAAAATATATCTAAACATATATCATTAATAAACCGCTTAAATATTAAGCGGTTTTGTTTTTTGAAAAAGATAAAAGCTACAATTATCTTTGCTTCATGTTACAAATCAGTGAACGCGGAAAATTAATGCCGCCATCTCCCATTCGCAAATTGGTTCCTTATGCAGAAGCAGCCAAGAAAAGAAACATCAAAGTATATCATCTCAATATCGGTCAGCCTGATATTGAAACACCCAAAATGGTTTTAGATGCTGTTCGTCACAGCGATTTTAAAGTGCTGGAATACAGTCATAGTGCTGGTAATGAGAGTTACAGAAAAAAATTAGTGCAGTATTATGAATCTGTTGGTATTCATGTCAATCAAAATCAAATCATTGTTACAACCGGTGGCAGTGAAGCCATTTTATTTGGCTTTATGGCATGTATGGATGAAGGAGATGAAGTAATTATTCCCGAACCTTTTTATGCAAACTATAATGGCTTTGCTGTTGAAGCAGGTGTGAAAGTTGTTCCGGTTACTTCATCTATTGAAAATGGGTTTGCACTCCCTGCCATTGGTGAATTTGAAAAAAAGATCACAGCAAAAACAAAAGCAATTGTTATTTGTAATCCTAATAATCCAACAGGTTATTTATATACCGATGAAGAAATGCAGGCATTGAAGCAGATCATCTTAAAATACAATTTGTATTTGTTTGCCGATGAAGCCTATCGTGAATTTTGTTATGAAGGAAAACAAATCAGTGCCATGCATTTAACGGGTGTGGATGATCATGTGGTGTTGATGGATACCATTAGTAAACGTTACAGTGCATGTGGTGGAAGAATTGGTGCCTTTGTTACAAAGAATCAGGCATTGTTAGAGGCAACCATGAAATTTGCACAAGCAAGATTAAGTCCGCCATCATTTGCACAAATTGCAGGCGAAGCTGCCATTGATTTACCACCCGATTATTTTGATACCACTAAAAAGGAATACAAAGCACGCAGAGATTTAATTGTACAAAGATTAAATGCAATGGAAGGTGTGTTCTGCCCGAATCCCGGTGGCGCATTTTATGCAATGGCGAAATTGCCTATTGATGATAGCGATATATTTTGTCAGTGGTTATTGGAAAGTTTTAATTATAACCAACAAACAGTGATGCTTGCTCCGGCAACAGGTTTTTATGGAACTACAGGTTTAGGCAAACAAGAAGTTCGTTTGGCATATGTATTGAATTTGGATGCCATCAATGCTGCAATGGATTGTTTAGAAGAAGCATTAAAACAATATCCCGGCAGAACTAAATAAGAATTAAAACCTCATTTAGCTAATTTATTTGGGCAACAGATTATACTTTTTCAGTTCACTAAACGTTTTAACTTGAAAAGCAATCTATCTGATGATCGTTATTTCCAATAATGCATGAATAACCCTTTCGCTAAATTTTTAACTCCACTTTTTTTTTGTTGCATTTCAATTATTCATGCACAAAGTTATCATGCTATTAACGGCTCACCATATGCGGGTGCAGCAAGCATGTACACCAATCCGGCAAGTACTATTAATTCGTCATACAAATGGGATCTTACTTTATTTTCAACACAACTCACTATCAGTAATTCTTCTTTTGTCATTAACAATGCTTCTTTATTACATTTCGATAGTGCCAATGCACAATTTACCAATGGTGGTGGCAATCGTTATTTTCATGCAACATTTGATGTTAACTTATTGAATCTTCGATTCAAGATTGATAAAAAATCTGCTTTCGGGTTTGGCATTAGAGGGCGAACCTATAATCATTTCAAATCAATGCCACTGAACTATAATGATACAATCATTAATCTGGATAACTTTTTACACCTTAATACTTCCACTCCTTATTTTGAAGGTTATTTTACGCATGCAGGTTGGATTGAAACCAGTTTTAATTATTCCAGATTATTGATCGATAATGATCATGAAAAATTATCCGCCGGTATAACTATTGGATTACAAAAAAGTATTTCCGGTGTACAAGGAAATATTAAACGTGTAAGTTATTCCGAACAATTTAACAGCGCTACCAACAAAAACGATTATCTATTAACCGGCGGCTCAATGACAGCAGAGTATTCTGCGAATTACGATCTCATCAATAATGCCACATCTGTTACTACTGATGTAATTAAATCTTTCCTTAGTAATACAAAGAGCAGTGTGAATCTGAATTTAGGAATGGAATATTTAATGAAAGATCTTTCAAAAGATGCCAATACATTAAACAATTCGAACTATGATTGGAAGTTTGGATTGAGTATTATGGATATTGGCACCAACACTTTTGATCCGGCAATAGGTTCCTTTTCTGCAAGAATTCCATACCCGAATATTACAGACAGTACGCTGCTTCAACAAACCAACAATGTCGGCTCATTAAAAAGAGTGAGAGATTCATTGGCAAATTCATTCAATATCATTGATTCATTAAAATCACCCTTTACAATTTCCAATCCTACCAGAATTATTTTATCTGTCGATAGAAATTTAGGTAATCACTTTTATCTGAATGGTGAATTATCCATGAATGTATTTTCTACACAACCACAAATAAAATTAAAGACAAGAGAAATTAATTTATTGACCATCACACCAAGATGGGAGCAAAAAAATATCGGAGTGTATTTGCCCATCCAATACAATACACAAGGGCAATTATGGATCGGTGCCGCCGCAAAATTAGGCCCGCTGCTGATTGGCGTGCACAGCCTTGATTTTTATAAATGGTTTAAAACAGGTACACAAACTTTAAATGGCGGCTTTTATTTAATGCTGAACATTCACCCTTTTGGTTCTAAAGTAAAAGAAGAAGATTGTCCAAGATCCTGATGCTATTTCAAAGTATCAGATGTTGATTTACTAAACTCTCCGTTTTCATTCTTCAAGGAATAACACATTTGCGAATTCAATAAACCATATCGTCTTCCATCTTTGGTAATAAAATTCATATACGGTTTGCCATTATTTCGAAATGCTTTACCGCTAACATCAATACCATTCACATACTGTATTGTTTTTAAAGGATTACCATCAACATACCATTCAGCGTACTCGCCGTTATATACTCCGTTGGAAAAATGTATCTCAAAACGTTTATGACCATTTGGCCACCAACCAATATGCACACTGTCTTTTTCACCTGAATGATAATATCTTTTTGTTTCGTGTAATCCATCAGGATAAAATGTTTCTAACCATCCTTCTTCTTTGCCTTTAAAAAAACCTTGAATTGATTTTATTTTTTTTGAAGGATATAAAGATTTGATTGTTCCTGAAAACAGTGAGCCTTTAAAATACCAAATACCATTTTTTAATAGCAGAGAATGATCTGTTGAAAGAACAGTAATATTTGGAATAGAAATTGGCTGAACTGCTTTATTCATCTGCATTTCAGCGTGTTCGCAATTGCAGGTAAACAATAGAAAGATTAATATAACCATTACATATCTCATTGTTCCAACTCTAATGTTTTAATATCTTTTATTAAATCGTTCACTTGTAAAACAGATGTTCCTTTATACACACCCCGAATTCTTCTGTGCTTATCAATCAACAATATATTTTCTGTATGCAAAAAATCGTTCACGTCTTTTTGCTCACCTAAATCTTCATCTGCAAAATAAGATTGACGTGCGATTGTATAAATTGCATTTTTGTTACCGGTTACTAAATGCCATTTATCATCCTTCACATGAAAATTTTTTGCATACAATTTTAATTTAGCAACATTATCAATATCAGGTGTAACGCTGTGCGATAAGATAAGTACATCATCATCATTTGCAAAAACCTCCTGCACTAACTTTAAATTATTAGTAAGGGTTTTACAAATACCCGGACAAGAAGTAAAGAAAAAATCAGCCACATAAATTTTATGATCAAAAGTTTTTTCGGAAATATTTTTTCCATTCTGATCAATAAAGCTGAAAGAAGAAATCAGATGAACACTATCTGCTGTATGGCTTGAATCATTAAACCAATGTGGTGTAAAGTCTGCAGTATTATAAAATGGCAGCCGTTGTTGAATAGTAGTAGCGGTTTTATTTTCCTTGCAACTCAACAAACAGCCGGCCATCAATATCATGAATAATAAACGCATCATCAATTTTGTTTAGGTGGTACCGGTGGGTTTCCCGGAGGTTTTGGACGTAATGTTTTTTCTAACTCCACATATTTTTTAAATTGATCTGCACTTAAAATTTGTTTGATCTTGGTATCTCTTTCTGCACTCAACTTATCTGCAATTTCTTTGCTTACAGGTGGCGGAGGCGGTGGTGGTGGCTGTTTATCTTTGAACTTATTTTTTTCCATCTCACTAAAAAAATCCTTATATGCTGCCGTTACTTTTTCTTTCTGAGCTGTTGTTAACTGCAACTCTTTATTTAATTTTTCAGTTATAAATTTTAATCTTTCTTCCGGTGTTGGTGGCTTTGGCGGTTGGTCTTGTTGATTTGTTTGCGCATATGTATGCATACATCCGATGATACATAATGCCATGAATGTTTTTTTCATTTTGCTTTTTTTATTTGACTGAATATTATGATTGATTGATTAATTAGTAACTGTACCCGGTGTTCCATAAAAACCTGTTCCATTAATATACGGCGCATCTGCAGTAATATGATAATGATAAATTCCATTCGGATATTCTGTTGTTGCAGCTGTATGTCCATGGTAAGTATCTAAATCAGCACTGGTTAATGTTTTGCCATTTTCTAAAGGACCATAAACAGGATAGCCATCCAATAAAAATCCAATCAATGAACTCTTTCCATTTTTTGCAGTAAGAAATAATGGCTCAACATGATAGTGATAATCGCCGGCTTGTGCAGGATGACCATTATATTCATCAAAGGAATTAATTTCTGATGTTAAAGCAACTCTTCCTGCGGCATATTGATTAAAAATAGGTACACCATTTAAAGCAACACCCATTGGCCCGAGTGGTGTTTGTGAGGAAGCAGATGCTTTACTGGGACTAACCGGAATTTTAAATACATAATTCTGTGAGGCAATAGTATTCGGGTTTTGGCTCCATAAACTATTGGTTCCATTATATGCTTCATACATAGTAGATGCCCACTGCGTTCCTTTATAAGGTTGGAATTCC
>CAIRTF010000109.1 GCA_903881425.1 uncultured Chitinophagaceae bacterium
CAGCATCGTGGTTTCCAATTCATAACCCGATTGATTATACGGCATATAAATGCTATGATATTGACTATTTTTTGAATCAAATTGAAGCGTTTTTTTAGTTGACTGATTTTTATATGCAATCTCCATGATACCATGTCCTGCAAAACCTGTTTTTTTTGCAGCCAGTAAAAGCATTCTGCAGGTAAATCTTTTTAAGGAGTGATAAATAGTTTTGTTGTAAGGATAAACGCCATTCTTGTAAAAAATTATTCCAAGAGATGATTTAATTAACCGAATAGGATTCCTGTATGTTATCTTAATTGTTCTTGTTTCCATAAACGCTGGCTCCGTTGTGTAATTTCGTAAAAATGAATCATCCTATGTTATGGATGGTTGTTCAATAAACAGCTTCGACGTAGTTGTTTGTTTTTCATCTTGCATAATCATATTCACCATCAAACCACTTAAAAAATATCCGACATAAGTTAAGTAATTAAACGAGTCGATATAGGAGGTCATTAATGGAATGATTAAACCTATTTTTAATAATACTACAGCCAAAATTACTTTTCTTCTTTTACCCTTTGCAAAAGGTAAATGTTTTAAACCTGTTCTGATTAATTGAATATAAATAGCCGCATATAAAAGAACAGAGATAATTCCTGCCTGAACACCGATAATAATTAATTGATTTTCGCCGCCTGTATTTTGTTCTGCTGTCATGGATATTCTTCCCGATTCTCCCAAACCCAATCCCAGCGGGTGATTGATGATGGCAGTTACACCTTCAATCCATTGCAATAAATGTCCGACTGTAGACGCTTCCTGAAAACTTAATGTATTAATGATGAGATCATACAGATCTCCATTGGCAAAAAAGAAGATTAATGTAACAGCTATTAATATAAAGAAGTAATGAAAAATTTTAACCATTGTTTTGTTATGACTGATCCATCCATAGCAATAGATCAATAAAAAAAAACCGGCAAAAGAAGCACGTGAAATTGCAAAAATGATACAAAATAATGCTGCTGCAAAAATGGTAATATTAAAATTTGAGAAACGAATTTTAAATTTTTTATTAGTGGATAGTGCCATTGATACGCATAATATCAACACAATGGATGCAGAAAATTCTAATGGATCGGAGAAGATACTTCCAAATCTTTTTTTGCCTAAGGATGATTCGAATGTCCAAGATAAACCCTGTGTGCCTGTGGGTTGTGCATTATAATAATAATCCATGAACTCGGGGAATCCTGTTTTAAGATGCAGGTATTGATCGGTAATCACTTCAAAGGATAAAACCAAAGCAGCTACAACCGCCACCATACAGATATAAGAGAATAGTTGGGTAATATTTATTTCTTTGGCATTGCAAAATCTTCCGATAAAATATATCAATACAAAAAAAGAAAGACTTTTAAATGCAACAAGTCTTGAAAATAAACTATAAGAACCAATGGGTAATACAGCAAATAAAAATGTATAAGCAAAGTAGATTAATATCAGTGCATCGATGAGATGAAGTCGGGGTTTATTTTTTACTTGCATCAACACTGTATAAAATCCTATTACAACAATAATTTCTTTAAAAGCGATCAATGCCGGAATCATTTTTAAAAAACCATAACTATACGTTACCGATAAAGCATGCATGTAAATGGGTAATCCAAAAACAATAAATACCAACACGCCCAGTATATTTTTACGGGATAAAAGCAGCAAAGCATAGATAAAAGCTGCGATGTATATCAATGGAAATAAAAACATAGTGTATTGCTACTGCAATATAATTATGAAAACCGGAGATGCCGAGTTTTAAAATTCAGAATATTATTTCCATGAATGGTACATACCCTTTTCTAATTCATAAGCATCCCATTCCATTCTTTTTCTTTGAGGTTGTTGTTGAGCCCATTGCCACATAGTGGCTAGACCATCTTTTAATGAAGTGATGTCTTTATAATCCAATAAGTCAATCGATTTTTCATGAGCAGGCAATGCATGTTTTACTTCATGCCTTTGTTCTAAAAATAATAATTCAGCACCGCCAACTATTTCTTGTAATACTGTTGCGGCTTCTATAATGGTATATGCTGTGGTGCCGCCAACATTAATGATTTGTTTAGAAGTATTTTCATTCACTGCCGCTTTCCAAAAAGGCAATAAGCAATCTTCAATATAACTGAATTCGCGTTTTTGTGAGCCATCACCAAAAATAGTAAAGGGTTGATTATTTATTTTATTATACATCCAAATGCCTAATACATTTCTGTATTTATCCCAGATATTTTGATTATTGCCGTATACATTATGCGGACGAAGTATGCACCAATCCAACCCATGTTGTTCACCTGCAATTTGAATATCCATTTCACACGCATATTTTGCAACTCCGTATGGATCAATTGGATTTGGTGTATCTGTTTCGAAAAATGGCGGATTGCCGATCCCATATACTGCCATGCTGGAAGTGAATACCAATCTCTTTACTTCATATTTAATACAGGCATTGACCACATTGGCAGTGGCTACTAAATTATTGGTGTAATTGAATTTACGAATAAAGGGGCTTAAACCTTCTGCAGCATAAGCAGCAAAATGAAAAACGTATTCAACATTTTTATTTTCAAAAAATAAATCAAGATTATTCGTGGAAATATCTGCCTGATGAAATTCAACTGCCGAAGGAATATTTTCTTTATAACCACCGCTTAAATTATCGATGCCAATGATATGATAAGCTGATTGATGTTGTAAAATCCATTCAGCCATTCTGGAACCCAACAAACCCGCTACACCTGTAATAACTATACTTTTCATGATAATGTTTGATCGTATTCAATATTGCCTGTAATACCATCTTTAACGGCTTTGATAATGGCTTTTAATTTTTGAAACCGCAGGCGTACCACAAAATAAAGCATTATGCTAAGCGAATAAAAAAAATTAAATATAAAAACAGTAGGGATATAATAAAAAGGAGTATATTTTTTTAAAAACCAAATCTTGTTTCTTTCATTCAGATAATGAACAATGGGATTCAAATATCCTTCTTTTCCTTTGGTTTTATTTTTATTTGACATGCCGGCGATATGATAAACAACAGATGCCGGATGATACATCAATCTATAACCTGATTGATGTATATTTGGATGCGGTGTTCTTTCCGCGCTGCGTTCATGAGCATCGCACACTCCAGGTTGGCTCGTACATTGTC
>CAIRTF010000110.1 GCA_903881425.1 uncultured Chitinophagaceae bacterium
GAT
The DNA here is from genome assembly GCA_903881425.1 of uncultured Chitinophagaceae bacterium. Classification (GTDB taxonomy): domain Bacteria; phylum Bacteroidota; class Bacteroidia; order Chitinophagales; family Chitinophagaceae; genus CAILAF01. Next base: position 4 of record CAIRTF010000110.1, read on the forward strand.
TTGAGTGATTTAAGTAAGTACACCAAAAGTATTTCTACACAATTGTATCGTTTATTAAAAAGTTATTTGCCCGGTGCTTATACTTTTATTTTACCGGCAAGTAAAGAAGTACCAAAAATTTTGCAGATCAAAAAAAATACCATCGGATTGCGTGGACCGGATAATAATATTGCCAGATCCATTGTACATGAATTAAATCATCCTTTGTTAAGTGCCTCATTGCCGGGTGAAATGGTGGAAGAATACACCGACCCCGAATTGATGTATGAAAACTTTAAAACACAAGTGGATATTGTGATTGATGGCGGCATTGGTGGAATGATACCATCAACTGTGATCGATTGTACAAAGGAAGAGTATGAAGTAATAAGACAAGGTGCAGGTATATGGTCAGAATAAGTCTATTTGCTTTGGAATAATATTAAAACTTTTACGGTGATACTTGCATAAACCAAATTGTTCAATGGCTTTTCTGTGTTGCAAGGTTCCATAACCTTTATTATTATTCCATTGATATCGCGGAAACTCTTGATGTATCTTATACATATATTCATCGCGATAGGTTTTCGCCAAAATGCTTGCTGCTGCTATGTTTGCGTAAATACCATCTCCTTTAATGATGCATTGATGTTTGATATTTTGATAAGTTATAAATCGATTACCATCTATCAATAAAAGTTCAGGCTTTTTTGTTAATTGATCAATGGCTTTGTGCATCGCTTTAAAAGAAGCTTTTAAAATATTGATCTGATCAATCTCACCATTATCAATACTCGCAACCGCAAATGCCAATGCTTTTTCTTCAATAACTTGTCGTAAAATATTTCTGTTTGTTTCTTTTACTTGTTTGCTGTCGTTTAATAATGGATGATAAAAATTCTTGGGTAAAATAACGGCTGCTGCAAATACGGGTCCGGCATAACAACCTCTGCCGGCTTCATCGCAGCCGGCTTCCAATAATTTTTTTTGAGAAAATGATTTCAGCATTTGTTTGCAATTTCATTCTTTCCTTTCATAATTAAAAACTCTTTGCTTTAAGGCTTGTTATACATTTGCATCATAGAAAAATTGTATGGATACAAATCGTTCAACCCGCATCGTTGCTAACTGGATATTTCTTGGCGTTGCCATGCTAATTGTACAGGTTTTGTTGGGTGGTATTACCAGATTAACTGGCTCCGGTTTATCTATCACCGAGTGGAAGCCCATTATGGGGGCTTTGCCTCCATTAAATGAAACTGAGTGGCAGCAAGCATTTCAGCAATATCAAAAAATCACTCAGTTTAAATACATCAATAGTCATTTTACTTTACCTGATTTTAAATTTATTTTCTTTTGGGAATGGTTTCATCGTTTATGGGCAAGATTGATCAGTGTGATTTTTTTAATTCCTTTCATTTATTTTATCAGTAAAAAATATTTTCAACAATGGATGATTAAACCTTTAATCATCTTGTTTCTTATGGGAGCGATGCAGGGAGCAATTGGTTGGATCATGGTAAAAAGTGGTTTGAATGATGAGAATGTTTATGTAAATCATATTCGATTGGCTATTCACTTTATTGCTGCCATGATATTGATCTGTTATGCATTGGTGTTTGGTTTGATGATTACCGTTCATCAAGAACAAAGAATTGTAAATCCGTCACTTAAAAAATTTACAATATTTATAATCGTTTTATTAATAATTCAATTATTGTACGGGGCATTTATGGCCGGATTAAAAGCAGCAAAAGCAGCACCTACCTGGCCTGATATTAATGGAAATTTCTTCCCATCAATCAATGATGGAAGTTTAACTGATACTTTATTTTTCAATCCTATTGCCATTCATTTCATTCATCGTTGCTTAGCTTATGTTTTATTGATATTGGTGATGGTATGGTGGCAGAAAGCAAGAAAAATTAATATACCCTCTTATTTTATCAAAAGCCGAAACTGGCCGGTGCTATTGATTTTGGTGCAAGTAATATTAGGAATTGCAGCAGTGGTCAATAGCACAAAAATTTTAATTGGTCATTTTGGAATATTTGAATGGTTTGCGCAATTGCATCAACTGATTGGTATGATATTATTATTGTCGTTAGTGACAAATTTATATTTGATACGCTCCAAAAAATAAGATCTCATTTCTTTTCAGTAACTTTTCTAAGAATGTATTTGCTTTGTAATGCAGCGATTGTTCTTCATTCGCAATCAATAACTATATGAAAAAATACCTGCTCGGTTTTTGGTATTCTATGCCTGTTCAATTGGTGCTATTGCATTTTCGAAAGTATCAGGTGTTTCTTGTGTTCTGGTATATTTTGTTTGCAACAGTAACAGGCCATTTCATGAAAACATTCGGAGGCGATTCTTTATATCTTGCCCCTGAATATTTTGATGAAGTATCTCCATTAAGTACAGCCATTGTTGGTGTAGCAACAGGTGTTTTTATTATGAGCTGGAACATCACCACTTTTATTTTATTCAGTAAATATTTAAAATTTTTAGTTACCACCGCACAACCTTTTTTGAAATATTGCATCAACAATGCAATCATCCCTTTAATTTTTTTAATTGTGTATTTGGTAAGTGGTATTTATTATTCATTACATCAAGAGTTGTTACCTGCCGGTACAATAATTTTTTTAGCATTAAGTTTTTTGGCCGGATTATTCTTATCCATATTTACCGGATTTGTTTATTTTTTTGGTGCCGATAAAACCATTTATTATGCTTTTGGTAATGTTATTAATCAGGCAAATAAGCAATACGAAGTATCATCTAAACAAAATCCTTTGCCTAAAGAAAAAACGGAAATTAGAATTGATTGGTTTTTAAGTGGCAGATTAAAACTGCGCAAACCCAGAGATACCAGGCATTACAGCGAAGATTTTTTAGGAAGTATTTTTAATCGATTAGACATTGCAGCAGCCATTGCCATTATAGTAGCCTTTTTATTTTTAATCGGTGTTGGTTTTATTGCTGATGAAAAATTATTTCAAATACCTGCTGCAGCCAGCATTACTATTTTATTTGCAGTATTGGTTGGTGCATCAGGTGCTTTCAGTTTGTTTTTGCGAAGCTGGAGTATTCCTTTATTGTTGGCACTTTATTTTTTGCTGAATTTTTTATATCAAAAAGAAATTATTGATCCTCGTAATAAAGCATTCGGATTAAACTATCTTAATAAAAACGAAAGACCAAAATATAGCAGAGAGGGTATTGCGCAATTATTGGTTCCTGAAAAAATAAATGCAGACAAAGAAAAATTTCTGCAAATACTGAATAATTGGAAAGCGAAGCAAAAGGAAGATAAACCAATTCTGTTTATCATCAATACGAGTGGTGGCGGTATCAGAAGTGCAAATTTTACGATGCATGCTTTGCAACAATTGGATAGTGTTTTGCATGGCGAGTTAATGAAACGAACATTATTCATCAATGGTTCTTCCGGCGGATTATTAGGTGCTGCCTATTTCAGAGAATTGTACCATCTGCAATTGAAAGACAAAAGCATTCATTTGCAAGATGAAAAATATGTGAACGATATTTCAAAAGATCTGTTAAACCCTTTATTCTCTTCATTTGTAACCAGAGATATTGTTGGCCCTGTACAAAAATATTCTTTTAATCATTTTGGTTATATCAAAGACAGAGGTTTTGCTTTTGAAGGAAAACTAAATGAAAATACCAATGGCATTTTAGATAAAACTTTAAAAGATTATGCATTGCCCGAAGAAAAAGCAGAGATACCATTTATGTTTTTTAATTCGGTGATCAGCAGAGATGGAAGAAAGATGATCATCAGTTCGCACCCTGCAAGATTTTTAATGAAACCAAGTTTTGATGAATCGCATATCACACCATTTGATGCAGATGCAATTGATTTTAATTCTTATTTCTCTAAACAAAACAGTACTGATATCCGTATCCTGTCTGCATTGCGCATGAATGCTACTTTTCCGTATGTATTGCCGAATGTATGGTTGCCAACCGATCCGATTATTGATGTAATGGATGCCGGATTGCGTGATAATTTTGGCACTGAAACTACTTTGCGTTTTATGGATGTGTTTAAAGATTGGATGAAAGAAAATACCAGCAAAGTAATTGTGCTGCAAATACGTGACAGAGGTTTGAGTGATTGGGATAAACCATTTGAAAGTAAAAGTTATATGGATTTGTTAACCCGGCCGATGTTGTTATTGCAAAACGATTGGTACAAGTTGCAGGATTATTATCAGCATGACCAATTAGAATATTTTGCAGAAAGTTACGGGCCCGATTTTTACAGGATTTGTTTGCAATATGTAGCTTCTAAAAATGATGTACCGGCCAGTTTAAGTTTTCATTTAACCAAAGGAGAGAAGCAAAGTGTTGCTGATGCTTTGAAATTGCCAATCAATACAAAAGAGTTAAAAAGATTGAGAGAGTTGGTGAAGTGAGTTGTTTAAAAATTAGCTAATGAAAAAATTAATAATTTCCATTACTTTTTTATTAATACTTGATGCAAATAAAATTTTATCACAAGCAAATCAGCCTATTCCTTTATATAAAAGAAAATACCTGTCGTTTTCAGAATGTTTGATAAAAAGATTTGGTCATTATTTGATTCAACATATTTAAATGGATTTGCACTGGTAAGTTTTGAAATTTCTGAAAATGGAATTTTAGAAAATATTAGCTTCTCTAAAAATTTCCCTTCTGCTATAAAAGAAATTATTACAACTTCATTGCTTTTAACTAAAAAAGATTGGCAGCCAGCAATTCAAAATCAAATACCTATAAGAAAAAAGATAATACAACCAATCTTATATCAATATGGGGGACATCAAATTTTCAATTTTCAAATTGATAAGATTGAAGAAAGCTTTGATTTTGGAAAAGATGGCGATAAAAATTTATTGATGCAATTGTTTTGCCAATTTGCTCAACAGGATTTACAGTAAGATAAAATTATTAATTCGGCTGTATCAAATCAAAACAATCTTTAATAATGCTGATGTTAAATTCTTCGGCAGTTTCTTTGGGTTCGCCATCAATATGCAGCGGCGCTAATTTTAAATTTTTAATGGTTAAGGATGATGTTTGAAAATATAAAATATTCTTCTTACTCATGTCATCTACCATTTCCTGTAATTTGTTATTACCGCGAATTTGTTTCAATAACGCAAAGGGAATTTTTGCTTTGTTCATTTTTTGAATGATTACCACATCTAATAATCCATCATTCAAACTGGCTTTTGGCGCAATGGTTAAATTATTTCCAAACTGATTACTGTTGGCAACACTTATGGCAAATGCTTCTGTAAAAAAAGAAAAATTATCCAAAACCACTTCAAACTGATAAGGGTTAGCTTTAAAAAAATTAATTAAACTTTCTTGCGTGTAAGTAAATAATCCGCGTTTAGATTTTTCTGCAAAACGATGTGCCACTACTGCATCAAAACCAACGCCACTTAACATGCAACTATAATGTTCATTAATATGAAACGCATCAACTGGTTTTGGTGTTCCGTTAAAAACAATTGCCAAAGCACCCATCACTTTTTTAGGAATATTTGCCGCAAAAGCAAGTCCGTTGCCCGATCCCAAAGGAATGATACCGAAACGTACGGGTAATTCTTTCAATGCAAAAGTTACCTGATTCACTGTTCCATCACCACCTACAATTACTACATCAGTAATCTTTTCTTCAATAATTTTTTCTTTCAATGTATCATAATCACCTTTTGCATTGGTAGGTAAAATTTCAAATTCAATTCCCTGTGCAGTTGTTTCTTTCTCAATCAATTTTTTGATGCTGTCTTTCTTTGAAGTACCCGATATAGGATTGATCAAATAAATAATTTTTCTTTTCATCTTCACTTATCTTTTATAACACTAACTTTTACGAATTACACGAATTGCTTTTTATTTTTTATTCGTGTAATAAGTTTTAATCTGTGTAATTATTTTACCATTTTAATAATGCACTTGCCCAAGTAAAGCCACTGCCAAAAGCAGCGAGGCAAACCAGATCACCTTTTTTTATTTTTCCTTTTTCCCATGCTTCACATAATGCAATAGGAACGGATGCTGCAGTAGTATTTCCGTAATGTTGAATATTATTATATACCTGATCATCTCTCAATCCTAATTTTTGTTGCACAAATTGTGCAATGCGCAAATTAGCCTGATGTGGTATCAGCGTAGTTATGTCAGTTGTTTGATAACCATTTTTATTTAATGCTTCCATGATTACTTCGGGAAATTTAACGATGGCTTTTTTAAATACCGATGGTCCATCCATGAACGGAAATAATTCTGCATTATCAATCATTTTTTTACTCATGAACATATTGGCTATTTCGGCATCATCAAAACTTGCATAATTTTTATCACCCCAATGATTGGCATGTGTTCCCGGATTATACATCGCTAATATCTCTGCACTATTTCCATCGCTATGTAAATGTGTACTTAATATACCTTGCTCAATATTTTCAGTTGGTTGTAAAACAACGGCGCCTGCACCATCTCCAAAAATCACAGAAACATTTCTTCCTCTTGTTGTTAAATCCAAACCGAAAGAATGTTTCTCTGCACCTACCACTAAAATATTTTTATACATGCCTGTTTTAATGAATTGATCTGCTACACTCAATGCATATACAAAACCGCTGCATTGGTTACGAACATCCAATGCACCAATTTCTTTCATGTGTAAAGCCCGTTGTAATAAAACACCGCAACCCGGAAAATAATAATCGGGAGATAAAGTTGCAAATACTATAAAATCAATTTCATCAGCAGTAGTATTGGCTCTTTGTATGGCTATCTTGGCGGCTTCAACGCCCATAGTAGTTGTAGTTTCTTCTGTGCGATGCGCATAACGACGTTCTTTGATTCCGGTTCTTTCTTGTATCCACTCATCACTGGTTTCCATGTATTTCAACAAGTCATTATTCGTTACCACATGTTCCGGAACATACATTCCTATTCCGGCAATTTTACTGCGGAGCATAGCCATCGTTTTATTGAAGCGGTGAAGGTAAGAGAATTCATTTTTATCAAAGCTGATGATTTATTTTATCGGTAAATGCATCGTGTTTGTTAAAAAAGAAGCGATCTCTTTTTGCGGTGTGATGATATCATGCGATTGAATGGGCGAACCTAATACATGATTTCCTGCATCAGGTATGGGAATCATTTTCTTTTTATCATCAGCTGTACCTAATTGTGCAAACATATCTTTCATGGCAGATACTTTTACAATTTTGTCCTGATGTTCTTCATCTTTATAATAATATAATACCAATGTTGGTTGTAATACTTTATTAAAAGTTTTTTTATTCATCGAAGTCTCAATCAATTCTTCTAATGCAACAGCACCTTCAATTCTGTAATGCGTATTCCAATATTTTTTATACTCCGGATTATCTTTAACAATATCTCTGTAATTGGAATGAAGCACCAATCTGGCAATTTGTAAACCCCAAGGATTATTTAACAACCACGCATTGGGATCGTTGATGGCAATGTTAGGCGATAATAAAATAATACCTGCCACATCAGGATAAGCAGCAGCTAACTGAATGGCAAGTGTACCACCGGTTGATGTTCCCATTACAATTACTTTTTTACCTAATTGTTTGCCAATGGCATAAGCTTCTTTTGCTGTTTCCCATAAATTGTCTGCAGTTAAATTTAGCAATGCTTCAGTTGTATCAATACCATGTTCTGCTAATCTTGCTAAATATAAATTGCAGCCAAACATTTTTGCAATGTTACGATGAACAGGATTTCCTTCTTCCTGCGAAGCACTGAAACCATGTAAATACACAATGGCATATTCTGTTGGTTGATGAATGGAATCGTTTGCCCAGACTATTCTCGCTTCGTTGTTGGGTTTAATTTTATGTTTAGATTCGCTTGTTGAAATATATTTTTCTAAAACAATGGCATCTGCCGGAATATCTGGCAGTTCTGTATTATAAACAGGTGTTGTAGGATGAGCGCCCATTAAATAAAAAGCAACAATCAATAAAAAAATAGTAGCTGTTCTTTTAAACCATTTCATAAGCAGTATTTATTTTGATGTTTGATTATTTATTTTGATCGAATACTTTGTTATCTTTTTTGATGGTTGGTTTTTTATTCTGTTTCAATTGTTGTTTGAATGCTTCTTTTTGTTTTTTGAAAGAAAAAGCATTGTCAACTAAACAAACGCATCTGAATCCTAAATATCTGTTCGGTTCTTTGTAAGAAAATTTTTCTTTTATTGTGCAGAATTCCAGCGGTGCATCATAGAATCCTCCTTTCGATAAACCTTTTTCACTCACCATTTCACCTGCATTACCGATAATATTATAAATACCATATTGATTGGGCTTTCCCGAAAGTGATGGCATGATTAAATTTTGCAGTGTGTTTTGAACTGAATCAATATCCGGATAATAACAATTGATCACTTTTGAACTATCTCCCTTCTTACCTTCTTTAATTTTTTCATATCCATGCGGATATTTAAGTGGATCTAATTTTCCTGCTGCTGCTAATTCCCATTCAGCTTCTGTTGGTAAACGATAAACGACAGACCTAAAAGCAGCATCTTTTGTTCGTTCTAAATATTCATTTACCCTTTCTGTTCGCCATTCGCAATAAGCAACAGCTTGTTCGTATGTAATGCCCACCACCGGATAATCGCCATAACCAATGCTCGTAAAATAATATGTTACATAATGTTCGCTGTTGAATTTTAAAGAATACCAAACAGCCGAATCGGGTTGCATTTTTGCATAAGTAGCTGAATCATTTTCTTTTTTCAACAAC
>CAIRTF010000111.1 GCA_903881425.1 uncultured Chitinophagaceae bacterium
TGGATTTACTGATTATCTGTCTAAATTCCCTGACGGAAGATATTCCATTGAAGCCAATTATTTCTTAGCTGAAACGAATATCAATAATAAAGATTTTAATAAAGCTTTGCCTTTCTACAATGCTGTAGCAGCAAGGGCTCCCAACAAATATGCGGAACGGAGTGCATTGCAAAGTGCAAGAATTTATTATTTCAATCTGAAAGATTATATCCATGCCTCAAACTATTATGCGCAATTAAAAAATATTGCAACGCAACAAGAAAATAAATTAGAAGCTATGCGTGGATTGTTGCGTTGTCAGTTCAAATTGCAACAATGGAATGAAGCTGCTGCTAATGCACAAGATATTCTACAAGAAAAAGGAACCGCATCTGATGACAAGATGATGGCTAGTTTAATAGTGGCTAAAAACTATCAACTAAATAACCAATTGGACGAAGCAAGTAATGCTTATAAGCAAGTTGTGGCTATTGGTAAATCTGAATTTAGTGCAGAAGCAAAATATCATATTGCAGAAATTTTATTTCTTCAAAATAAATTAAGTGAAGCTGAGAAAGCTGCATTTGACGTAGTTAAAAAAGAAGGCTCGTATGAATATTGGGTAACGAAAAGTTATATTTTATTGGGAGATATTTATTTTAAACAGAAAGATTTGTTTAATGCAGAAGCTACTTTTAAAAGTGTGGCAGATAATGCATCGAATGAGGAATTAAAAAAAGAAGCACAACAAAAATTAGATGCAGTCATATCAGAGAGGGCTAAGACTGATAAAGTTGAACAACAATAAAGAATTAATAGAATGAGATTATTTTATAAAATAGTATTCTTCACCTTGATTTGCTGCATTCCTTTTGCTGCTGTTCATGCGCAAAAGAAAAGCAAGAAGAATCATGCAACTTCTTCATCAACAAAAAAAGGGACAGGCAAAAGGAAGAAAGCAACAACTAAGAAACCGGTTAAGCAAAGCTCTGCAATAACTGCACCTGCAGTTTTAATGAACACAGTTCGTCAGAAAGCATCGGAAAATATTTTAAAAGACAGTACACCTAAAACAGTTACAATCACATCTTCTTTTAAACCAACACTGCGTAATGCGGCTAAAATTAATTTCACTGCATCGGCACCAATATCAGACAGTACAAGGATTCCATTAACGTATAATATTCCTGCACAAAATTTATTTTTCTCTTATCAACCTATTGCAATCAAACCTTTGGCATTAAACATTGATTCGGGATTTCATTGGGAGAATGATAAATATATTAAAGCAGGCTTCGGTAATTATGCAACACCTTATTTAGAAACAGGGTTGACTTTTGGTGATGGAAAAAATTCTATCATTAAGTTGAATGGAAAATATATCTCATCGAAAGGTAATTTGGCATTTCAGGAATACAATAAGATTAATGCTGAAATGTTGGGCATATTTAATACAGCTAATAATAATGAAATCATCACAAAAGTTTTTGTAGACAATAGTCTGCAATACAAATACGGGTATCGTCCTGATACTTTAAAATTTAATAAAGATCAATTAGAACAACAATTCAACAATGTAGGAGTTGAATTTGGCATCAAAAATAAAGCAGCCAATGATTTTGGTATCACTTATCATCCGCAAATTCATTTAAATTATTTCTCCGATAATAGAAATGCAAATGAATTAGACTTTGTTGGCAAATTTGCTATCAACAAGGCTTTCGGAAGATTATTTGCTTTCGATTTGCTTGCTGTGGCAGATGTTACATCATTAAAATTACCTGCTACAACTGTGTCTAATAATTTATTTTATATCGCACCGACTGTTCAATTCAATACACCCAATTTTAAATTGCACATTGGTGCAAAACCATCTTGGGATAACAATATATTCTCCATGTTACCCAATGTAACAGCAGAAGCAAAGATCAATGATGAAAAATTTATTTTGCAGGCAGGATGGATCGGCTATTTCAATAAAAATACTTATCAATCATTATCAGCATTTAATCCTTGGATTGATCAACCATCACAACTGATGAATGCAAAAGTGCAGGAACAATATGCAGGCTTTAAAGGCAGTGCCGGAAAACATGTTACTTATAATGCAAGGTTATCTTTCTTTAAAATCAATAATCAGGCATTGTTTGTAAATGACACATCCAAACTTAATACACAAACTTTTAAACTGTTGTATGAACCGCAATTACAAGGATTGCAATTACATGGAGAAATAGGCTATACCGATCAGGAAAAACTATCTTTATTAGGTGCTCTCAACTTTATACAATACACCAATCAAACAAAATATGATAAGCCCTGGGGCTTGCTGCCTTTGGAATTGACAGGCACGCTGCGGTATAAAATTTTAAAAGATCTTCAATTAAAATCAGATATTTTTTTCTGGGATGGGGCTAATTACCGAAACAGAACTTTACAATCACAGAAACTGCCTGCTGCGCTGGATCTCAATCTGGGAGCGGAGTTTGCGGTAATGCCTAAGTTAAATCTGTGGTTGCAATTCAATAATGTGTTCAATAGCCATTATCAAAGATGGAATCAATATGATGTTTTAGGTTTCAATGTTTTGGGAGGAGTTGTATATTCGTTCCACTAAAGTTGAGAAAACCTGATGTACGAGCTATTTTATAAATACCTTATTTTAAATCATAAAGTCAGTTTACCTGGTATTGGAAGTTTTTCTGTAGAAAGAATTCCGGCTAAAATGGATTTTGTTTCGCGTTCATTGTTTGCACCTAAAGAAATCATTCAGTTTAACAAAGAACAGCAGGTTTCCGAAAAAAACTTTTATGATTTTTTGGAAAAGCAACTGAATATAAGTGAGATGGAAGCCATCACCAACTTTAACGATTTTGCACATCAAATAAAAGATAAAGCATCCCAGGCAGGTGGTATTAATTTGCCGGGCTTGGGTTTGTTGAGAACAGATTTTGATGGCTCTTTATATTTTGTGGCTGATGAAAATAAATTGCAGCCTTTAAAACAAATTTATCTCGACAACTCAACCACCACTGCCAATGCTAATTTGGTAGATGTATATGATACAGGCGAATCAACCATCATTACACAAGAAGTAGAAGTATCTGCTTCCGAAGAAAAAATCGTCATTAATAAACAAGAAGATTATTGGTGGGTATATGCCATCATCCTCGCATTAATGGGTGTTGGTGCATTGTTGTATTATTATATTTAATTTCAGATACCAACTTTTGTTTTTCATGGAATCGTCCCTTGCGTCGCAATCACTTCATCAACACAATACCAATCAACCATTGATTCATTATAACCATTGCCCAGTTTGCCAAAGTGGTAATATCTCAAAAGTCTTATCAGTAAAGGATTTTACGGTAAGCAGTAATTTTTTTGAAATATGGCATTGCAATGATTGTTTGTTACGCTTCACACAAAATATTCCTGATGCAAACAATATCGGTGTGTATTATCAGTCTGCTGCTTATGTTTCTCATTCCGATACGAATGAAGGATTGATCAATCGTTTATATCATATTGTTCGCAATTATACTTTGCATTTAAAAAGAGGATTGATTGAAAAGGAGTGTGGTATCCAAAACAGAAATCTATTAGATGTAGGTGCGGGTATCGGTGCATTTTCTAACGCAATGAAAATGGCAGGATGGAATGTTACCGGATTAGAACCTGATGCAACTGCCAGACAAAAAGCGATAGAAAAATTTTCTTTGTCTTTGCAATTGCCAGAAAATTTATATCAATTAGAAAAAGATCAATTCAATGCAATAACCATGTGGCATGTGTTAGAACATGTGCATGATCTGCATGGTTATATGGAAACCTTCCATCGCATTTTAAAAGCAAACGGAAAATTATTTATTGCGGTTCCAAATTATACGAGTAATGATGCTTTACATTATGGAGCTTATTGGGCTGCGTATGATGTACCCAGACATTTATATCATTTCTCACCGCAAAGCATGGAAACATTGGCTAAGCTGAAAGGCTTTAGGGTAAAGACTTTCAAGCCCATGTGGTTTGATAGTTTTTACGTTAGTATGTTAAGCGAACAATATAAAAACGGTAAAGCAAAAAATATTGCTGCACTCATCAATGGATTTATTTCTAATCTAAAAACAATCGGTAACCCTAAAAATTGCAGTTCGGTTATTTATGTGTTGGAGAAGATTTAAGTAATAGATTTTTATAAATAATATTCTTGGAGTTTTCTTTGCGAAACACTTGGCGTTCTCTGCGGTTAAATTTTACCGCAAAGTGCACAAAGAAAATAACAAAGATTCGCAAAGAGAAAACTCAAGAATAATCAATTAAACTTCACTTCAAATAATTTACTCCAGTTCTTTCCGGTAATAAAAAATCTTTTTTGTGTTGCATCGTATGCAATACCATTAAGAACATCGGCTCTGTCATTTTCAGTTTGTCCTGCTGTATTCCATATTTTAGATAGGTCTGCTTTTGCAACAACAGAACCGGTTTTAGGATCGATCTTTACAATAATATCTCTTGTATAAACATTGGCATAAATAAATCCATCCACATATTCCAATTCGTTTATTTCTGATAGCGGACCATTATTATCGCTTACACCAACTTGTTTTACTATGTCAAATGTATTCGGATCTCTGTACACCAATTTATCTGTTTTATTGTCCATGATTAAATATTGACCATCATTGGTCATTCCCCAACCTTCACCATCATAGTTGAATTCCTTTAATTTATTAAATGTTTTAAAATCATACACAAAACATTTACCTTCTTTATAGGTTAATTCATAAATCTTATTATTCAAAACAGTAATGCCTTCACCAAAATATTCTTTCGCTAAATTAATTTTTTGTATGTCTTTGCCTGTTACTAAATCAACTTTTGCCAATTTACTTTTGCCTGTGTAATCAGGGTCGCCACTTCCTTCATATAAAAAACCATCATGCCATTCCAATCCTTCTAAAAAAGAAGTAGAATCATGCGGATAAATATTGGTAACGGTATAATTCATGGTTGCAGGAACAATAACGGTAGAAGCAGTTGTACTATCCGCATCATTATTATTATGACAAGCTGCAAACAAAAATGTAGTTACAGCAAAAAGAAGTTTATGAGTCATGTGAATGATATTTGCTGATTTTTATTACACGAATTAAAGTGAATTTCACGAATTTGAAGAAACGGAGTAGTTAATTATTAGTGTAATTCTATAAAATTCGTGTAAGTACTTTAAACATTGAATCTAAAATGCATTACATCACCATCTTTCACTAAATACTCTTTTCCTTCAATTCTTAAACGTCCATTTTCTCTGCATGCGGCTTCACTGCCGTACTTAATAAAATCATCAAATGCAATTACTTCCGCTTTAATAAAACCTTTCTCAAAATCAGTGTGGATAACACTTGCAGCCTGCGGTGCTTTCCATCCTCTGTGGATGGTCCATGCTCTTACTTCCTGCACACCTGCAGTAAAATAAGTTTCCAGATCCAATAAATGATAAGCCGTTCTGATCAATCTGTTCAATGCCGGTTCTTTCATTCCATATTCTTCCATAAATAATTGTCTGTCTTCCGCTGCTTCCATTTCAGCGATCTGTGCTTCGATATTATTACACATCACAATCACTTCTGCATTTTCATCTTTCACTGCTTCTTTTAATATCTCTGAATATTTATTTCCAGTATGCATGCTTGCTTCATCTACATTAGCAACATATAAAACAGATTTATCTGTCAATAAAAACAAATCTGCAATCGCTGTTTTTTCTTCTTTGGTCAATCCTAATGAACGAATACTTTTTCCTTTTTCTAAATGTGCTTTACATTTTTGAAGAATTTCAAATTCTACTTTCATCTTTGGATCGGTCTTGGCTAATTTCTCAGCTTTGCTGGCTTTTCTCTCTACACTATCCAAATCTTTCAATTGTAATTCAGTATCAATAATTTCCTTATCACCAACAGGATTAATAGCACCTTCATCACGCAAAATATTTTCATCTTCAAAACAACGTATTACATGAATGATGGCATCTACTTCACGAATATTACCTAAAAATTTATTGCCCAATCCCTCTCCTTTGCTGGCACCACGAACCAGACCTGCAATATCAACAATCTCTAATTGTGTAGGTACAATGCGATTGGGTTTCACCAACTCAGCTAATTTATTCAATCTTTCATCGGGAACATCTACCAATCCAACATTGGGTTCAATAGTACAAAAACGATAATTACTTGCCTGTGCTTTGGCACTATTACTCACTGCATTAAATAAAGTTGATTTGCCAACATTGGGTAATCCCACAATTCCTGCTTGTAAAGCCATAACGATTTACGATTTGCCGCAAAAGTAGGGTAAAGGTGTTTATTTGTTATAAGAGATTTTTCAGTTGACTTTTTAGTTGTACAATGCCTTCTGTTGCAGTTGCTTCAATCTTAATTAAGTTTTTAATTGATGAAGTTGCAGGTATCTTTTTATCGATGATGAATTTCATGGAATGCGGTGGTGCATAATTCATTAATCCCGCTGCAGGGTATACTTGCAATGATGTTCCGATCACAACAAATATTTCAGCGGTCATTACAATGCTTAATGCTTCTTCTATCATCGGAACAGGTTCTTCAAACCAAACAATATGCGGCCTTAATTGAGAACCATCAGGTGCCAGATTACCAACATATATATCATCACGAATTTCATAAGTAGTATTTTCATCAGCCACACTTCGCATTTTAAATATTTCACCATGCAAATGCAATACTTTTTTACTGCCGGCACGTTCATGTAAATCATCAATATTTTGTGTGATGATCTGTACATCAAAATCATTTTCTAATTCAGCCAATCCAATATGTGCAGCATTGGGTTTTGCATTGGCTACATCTTTTCTGCGCATATTATAAAAATCCAATACCAATTGCGGATTCGCTGCAAAACCACGTGGGGTGGCTACTTCATATACATTGTAACCTTCCCATAAACCATCACTGTCACGAAAAGTTTTTAATCCGCTTTCGGCACTGATGCCTGCTCCTGTTAAAACAACCAATTTCTTTTTGGACATGCATTAAAGATAAAGCAGAAATAAATAAGCAATCCTTAGAAAATTATTTATTGTTTTTTCAGAATCATTACTGTGCTATCTTTTTCTGTCAATTTTAAAACACTGTCATTGACAAAATAAAATTTGAACGCATTGTAAGATGAATCACTCTGCATGAATAATGAATCTTTTGTAAAATGATAGCTCCTTATCATACTATCAGTTGAGTTAAATTGCCTGAAAGTATTGTTAAGATTGAATTGTACAAGGCCTGAATCTTTATCCTTTTTCGACATTGCAAAGAAATAAAATCTAAATATATTAGTGTCTTGGCCTGTTGGGTACATAGAATCAACATACCATTTACCAACAAAATTATTTTCTGTTTTGTGATGGGAGCTAAACCATTCGCAGGAAACAAAAAAAAGGAGAGATGCTGCAATAATACTTACAGCTAATGTTTGCTTTTTCATTGTACTTGTTTTAATGATTAAATATTGCAGGCCTGCATTTATATAAATACTGCAAACAATGAAAAAGTAACCTTTATTAAGAGTTAAAAAATAAAAAAGCGTTTCAAAAAAAGAAACGCTTTTAAAAATTATGCTTTTGTTTCACTCAACTCCATAATAATTTTCCATTCATTTTCTTTTACCGTTTGAACAGACAATCTTCCCAATCTAACCAAGTCCATTTGCTGTAAACGCTTGTCAGACTTTATTTGTGCTAATCCAACTGCCTTCTTTAATTTTTTATGCGGCTTTAAATCAACCACTACCCATGCATCTTCATCAGTTGTAGGATCTTGATAAGCTTCTTTTACTACTTTGGCAATACCAACAATTTCCATTCCTTCATTGCTATGATACCACAATACCAGATCACCTTTTTTCATGGCACGTAAATTATTACGTGCTGCATAATTGCGCACACCATCCCAGAATGTTTGCCCGTCTTTTTCAAACTGTTCCCAACTGTATTTAAATGGTTCTGATTTAACTAACCAGTAGTTCATAATCACAAATTATAAATTTCAAATTACTAATTATTCGCCAACACATCCGCCAGATGCAATACTTTTAATTGATTGCCTTTATGTTTGATGCAACCATCTAAATGCATCAAACAACTCATATCGGTACTTACAATATATTCTGCTTCAGTTGCGCTTGCATTATTTATTTTCTGATCTGCCATCGCAATACTGATGTTCTCAAACTTTACAGCAAAGCTGCCACCAAAACCACAACAGGTTTCTGCATCATTCATTTCAATCAATTCCAATCCTTTTACTTTACTTAATAGTTGTCTTGGTTCAGTTTTTATTTTGCACTCACGTAAACCGGCACAACTATCATGGTATGTGACTTTTGCATTGAATGTTGCACCGAGATCATCCACTTGTAGAACATTGATTAAAAATTCACTCAATTCAAAAATCTTTGCTGTTATTGTTTTTACTTCTTTGTAATTAGATGAATTCTCAAACAATTTATCATAATAATTTCTTACAAAGCCTACACAGCTTGCACTGGGTGCAACAATGTATTCTGCATCTTTAAAATCTTTGATGAACTTATTGCATACCTCTTTTGCTTCACCCCAAAAACCTGCATTAAAAGCAGGTTGACCGCAACAGGTTTGATTGCTGTTATATTGAACAGTGCATCCGGCTTTCTCCAATACTTTCACCATATTAAAAGCAACGGTAGGGTATAGCTGATCAATAAAACAGGGAACAAATATTTGAACATTCATGTGAACGAAGATACATAGAACAATAAAGGCATCCAATGGTGGATGCCTTTATCAGAATATTTTTTTCAACGATTAATTTACACTGAGGTCATTCTTTTCAACACTCAATCTGTTAATATATTTATCCGCTTGAAAAGCTCTGTCTGTTTTTGGATATTTTGCTTTGATCTCTTTATACAATTCCACCGCTTCATTTGTTTTACCAATTGTTTCTGATAATAAAGCTGCACGGAATAAATATTCTGATGAACTGAATTCATCTTTATCAAATATTCTTCCTGCTTTAATGTAATACTCAACTGCATCAGACTTTTTATTCAGTTCAGCATAAGCATCTGCCAAAGCACCATAAGCAGCCATTTGAATTTGTGGTGCGCTGGTTGAAAATTCTTTTAAATGTTCTACGGCTTTATTAAAATCGCCCAATTTTAAATAACTGATACCTGCATAATAATGTGCAAGATTTGCAGACTTGGTACCGCCATAATTTTTAATGATGTACAATACACCTTTATTGCTGCCATCCCCATCCAAAACTAATTTAGATGAATCTTTTGCAAAATATTGTTGTACAGCATAAATAGCTTCAGCAGCTTTATCTTCCTTTGGTTTTAAAATATAATCAGTATATCCAAACCAACCGCCCACGGCTACTGCAATTACAACAACTGCAATCATTAATGTTTTTGAATACTTTTTCCAAAAACCCTCTAATTGTAATAATGGGTCTTTCTCTACATGTTCAACTTTGTGTTCGCTCATTATGTATTTGTTTTTCTATGAAAATTTTAGTCAACAATAAAAGGATAATTCGCATCTACATACACATCTTTCAATACTTCATCATCAGCAGGCCAAGGACTTTCTTCTGCAAATTTTACACTCTCTTCCACCACTGCATTGATTCTTGCATCAATAGCATCAATATCGGCTTGTGTAGCGAATTTATTATCTAAAATAGTTTGTAATACTTTTTGAATAGGGTCTTGATTTTTGTATTCATCCACTTCTTCTTTACTGCGATATTTCTGCGGATCGGAAATAGAATGGCCTTTATAACGATAGGTCTTCATTTCTAATAATGTTGGTCCGCCGCCTTCTCTTGCACGTTTTACTGCTCTGGCCATACTTTCATGAACTGCTTCAGCAGTCATGCCATCCACTTTATCAGCAGGCATTTCGTAAGCATCTGCTAATTTATAAATATCAATTACGTTAGATGTTCTTTCAACAGAAGTTCCCATCGCGTAATTATTATTCTCGCAAACATAGATCACCGGTAATTTCCACAACATCGCTAAGTTGAAGGATTCATGTAAAATACCCTGACGTGCAGCACCATCTCCAAAAAAACA
>CAIRTF010000112.1 GCA_903881425.1 uncultured Chitinophagaceae bacterium
AAATAATAAGCATGTTCCCAGACATCCACACCCAAAATCGGTGTACCTTTTATTTCGGCAACATCCATCAAAGGATTATCCTGATTGGGTGTTGAAGAGATTTCTAATTTACCATCTTTCACAATCAACCAAGCCCAACCACTTCCAAATCTGCCAACACCGGCTGCCGAAAATTTTGTTTTGAATTCATCAAAACTTCCAAATGTTGCAGTAATTGCATCACCCAGAGCACCACTTGGCGTACCACCTGCATTAGGTGCTAAACTCTCCCAAAAAAAACTATGATTCCAATGACCGCCGCCATTATTGCGAACAGCAGGAGAAATAGTGCCTGCGTGTTTTACCAATTCCTCTAGACTTTTTCCTTCGTTTGGTGTGCCTGCAATGGCTTTATTTAAATTATCAACATAAGCTTGATGATGTTTGCCATGATGTATTTGCATGGTCAATGTATCGATGTGTGGCTCTAATGCTTCATGCGCATAAGGAAGAGCAGGTAATGTAAATGACATACTATTGTTTGTTATTTTATGAATTAATGATGACTTGCAAATTTAGCCAATCAAAAATTAAAGAGTATATTTTTTATGTTAAGCGTTTTTAGTTTAAATTCATTCTTCAATATTATTCCTAATTTCGAAACGATTGAGCCATGGATAAAAAAAAATCTTCTCAAACCCGTCGTTCTTTTCTAAATAAATTTTCAAAAACAATGGCCGCTGCTGCTTTGTTACCGACAATTGGTAATGCTTCATCAGAAGAAAATATGATTGAAATAAAAAGAAAGAAAGACATAAGTCCAAACGATCATTTACAAATTGCATTAATTGGTGCCGGAGGTATGGGAACTGCCGATGCAAATACCGCAATTACATTGCCGGGCATTAAATTAATTGCTGCTTGTGATTTATATGATGGAAGATTGGCCGATGCAAAAAAGAAATATGGCAGCGATATTTTTACAACAAAAGATTATCGTGAAATCATTAATCGAAGTGATATTGATGCGGTGATTGTTGCCACACCCGATCATTGGCATAAAGATATTTCTGTTGCTGCAATGAATGCCGGCAAACATGTGTATTGCGAAAAACCAATGGTACATGATGTTTCAGAAGGCGCCGCAGTTGTTGAAGCGCAAAAGAGAAACAAAGTTGTTTTTCAAGTGGGCAGTCAGGGAATGAGTTCTTTGGGAAATGAGAAAGCAAAAGAATTATTAGCTGCAGGTGCTATCGGCAAATTAAATTATGCCGAAGGATTTTGGGCACGCAATTCTCCATTTGGTGCATGGCAATATGATATTCCTGCAGATGCTTCTGATAAAACAGTTGATTGGAAAACATTCCAACATAATTTATCTGACATGCCTTTTGATGCAAAACGTTTTTTCAGATGGCGTTGTTTTAGAGATTACGGAACCGGTGTTTCAGGCGATTTGTTTGTGCATCTTTTTTCAAGTTTGCATTTTATCACAAATTCAGTCGGACCAAATAAAGTGATGGCCACAGGCGGATTACGTTATTGGAAAGATGGAAGAGAAGTGCCGGATATTTTATTGGGCATGTTCGATTATCCTGAAACGCAAGTTCATCCTGCATTTAATTTATCCTTGCGTGTAAATTTTGTTGATGGTACTGCAGATAATACTTATTTAAGATTGGTGGGTAATGAAGGATCAATGAATGTGGAGTGGGATAAAGTAACACTCACCAAAAACAAATCGTATGCTGCTGTGGATGATCCTTTACTAAAAACAAAATTGAATCAAGCGTCTAATTACGAGAGAAAAAAAATGTTACCGCCGGATACAACAATCTTTAAAGCAGAAGAGGGTTACAGAGGAGCGCATTACGATCACTTTAATCATTTCTTTACTTGCATCAGAACAGGTGCTACATCTAATGAAGATGCCTTATTTGGTTATCGTGCAGCAGCCCCTGCATTACTTTGTAACGATAGTTATTTTAAAGAAAGAGCTATTAAATGGGATCCGGTTAATTTAAAACTCATTTCATAAAAAGTAAATTATGAAAAATAAATTTTTACTGATTGGTGCTTCATTGTGTTTTGCTTTTTTTTCTTTTCAACCAAAACAAAAAGAAAATACACTGAGTGCTGCTGAAAAAAAACAAGGATGGATTTTATTGTTTGATGGAAAAACAATGGATGGATGGCGCATTTATAAAAATAAAACAGCTACCAGTTGGGAAGTTGCCAATGGTGAGTTACATGCAAAGGGAAGTGTAACCGATAAAACAGATAAGCGCTCTGATATTATCACAACAGATCAATACGATAATTTTGAATTGAGTATTGATTGGAAAATTTCTAAAGAAGGTAACAGCGGTATTTTGTATCATGTTACCGAAGAGTTTGACGCCTCTTATAAATCAGGCCCCGAATATCAATTAATAGATGATGATGGTTTTCCGGAGCATTTGGAAGATTGGCAAAAAACTGCTGCTGATTATGCAATGCATACCACTTCATCAAGACCAACTAAACCCCTGGGAGAATACAATCATACTGTTATTAAAGTGAATGGAAGTCATGTTGAACATTGGTTAAACGGAGTTAAAGTGGTTGAGTTCGAAGCATGGACTCCTGAATGGTATGCCTTAAAAGCAAAAGGCAAATGGAAAGATGCACCGGGTTATGGCATGGCAAAAAAAGGATACATTGCATTGCAGGATCATGGAAGCGAAGTGTGGTTTAAAAATATTAAACTCAGAAAATTATAAAATAAAAAATCCTGTTGATGAAGCGGGATTTTTTATTATTATCTTTTATTTTTAAAGAACGATTTAATTAAGGCGGCGCATTCATTTTCTAAAATACCTTTTACCAATTCTGTTTTTGGATGAAACGGTGAAAGGTCTTTTACAAAATGTTTGAACCCATTTTTTTCATCAGTGGCGCCATACACAATTCTGCCGATCTTTCCCCAATACATCGCACCGCAACACATTAAACAAGGCTCCAAGGTTACATATAAAGTTGCATCGGGTAAATATTTAGAACCCAAGAAACTGAATGCAGAAGTGAGTGCGAGTATTTCTGCATGTGCAGTTGCATCATTCAATAATTCTACTTGATTATGTGCTCTTGCAATAATTTTATTATTGATGACTACTATCGCACCAACAGGTACTTCATCATTTGCAAATGCTTCTTCCGCTTCTTTCAAAGCCTGACGCATAAAATACTCATCATTTAATAACATATTAGTGCTAAGTTATTTTGAATTGTTTATTTTCATGAGAATTATTTTATGAGAAAATCATTTATTATTTTATTCATTGCTTTATTCTCTCTAACCAATATAAAAGCACAAAGTAAATTACCCGATACAAAAACAATTGTTGCAGCGGCTTGTAAAGAAGCTGGAAAACAAAATAAAAAAGCATTTATTATTTTTCATGCATCGTGGTGTGGTTGGTGTCATAAAATGGATAGTAGCATGAATGATGCTTCTTGCAAAAATTTCTTTGATAAAAATTATGTGATAAAACATGTTACTATTTATGAACAAAAAGATAAATCAAATTTGAATAATCCGGGCGGAGAAGAATTTTTAAAACAATATCATGCAGATAAACAAGGAATACCTGCATGGTTTATTTTTGATAAAGATGGAAAATTATTAGCAGATGCACAAATAAGACCTGATGGTGCAAGCTTAGACAGCGAAGGAAAAAGTGTTGGCTGTCCTGCTGAAAAAGAAGAAGTATCGCATTTTGTTAAAGTGTTGAAACAAACCGCCTCTTTATCTGACGCACAAGCAGATGAAATAATAGCCAGGTTTTCAAAGAATGCAATTACACAGCATTAAATAGCCTCTACAATTTCTTGATTATAATATTTCTAAACCAAACATCATTGCCATGATCTTGCAAGGCAATTTTTCCTTTGGTAAATGTTCCGAAGTTGGGCATTGATTTAAATTTGCTTCCGGCAATTAATTGTTTCCAATTATCATCCCATAAAGTAGTTGAAACTACTGTTGTACCGTTAAGTTTTAATTCTAATTTTCCTTTGTTACAAATAATCTCCACTTCATTCCATTCGCCAACAGCTTTAACAGTTTCGGTACTGCAAGGAATCAAATCATACAAATCACCTGCACGATGTTTGTGAATTTTTCCATCCGGATGTCCATCATTATCCAATACCTGCATTTCCATTCCTGTTCTCCAGCTTTCATCATAAGTTGGAACCTCTTCATGTACGTTAAAAATAATTCCGCTGTTACCATTCTTAGAAATTTTCCATTCTAATTTCAAATCATAATTTTCAAATTCGTCGTTTGTTACTAAATCACCACCGCCATCTGTTTGATAAGATTTTTTAGCTGCTGCATTTAAATGTATTGCTCCGTCTTCCACTTGCCAAGCCTTTCCGGGAGCGGGTTTTCCGTAACTGTGCCAGCCATGTAATGTTTTTCCATTAAATAATGTTATCCATCCTTTTTCTTTTTTTTGTGCAAAAGAAAAAGTAATAATCAGTGAAAGGGCAGCAGCAATCGTTATTTTATTCATGATGAATTTATTTTTTAAGTAGCAAAATGTATTTTATCATTTGTTCTGCATCTGCCTGTGCTAATGCGGGATGTGGTGTCATTGGAATAGCACCCCAAACACCTTGTCCGCCTTTAATTACTTTTTGTGCCAATGTTGTAATATCTTTTTCAGAATATTTGTTGGCAACATCTCTGTAAGCCGGACCGGTTAATTTGGTATCTACTTTATGACAAGTTAAACAATCATTCTTTGCAATCAATGCCAACCCTTTTTGATAATCAGGATTTGAGCTTAAGTTGTTTGTTGTTTCTGTTGCTGTTTCTTTTGTTCCTTCTGTTTTATTATCGCCGCATGCAACGATGGCAGATAGTAATAATGATACGATCAAATACTTTTTCATTGGTATACTTTGTTTTGTAAAATAAAATTAAGGTTGTATTCCTAATATTTGCCGATTAAATTTTTCATCAGCATTTGTTGCTGCAAAGTCATCAAAAGCTTTTTCTGTTACTTTAATAATATGATCATGAATAAGTACAGCACCTTCTTTTGCACCATCTTCCGAATTTTTTATACAGCATTCCCATTCTAATACTGCCCATCCCTTATAATTGTATGCTGCTAATTTGGAGAAGATAGATTTAAAATCTACTTGTCCATCACCTAATGACCTGAATCTTCCTGCTCTGTCAATCCAATTCTGATAACCACCGTATACACCTTGTTTACCTGTTGGATTAAACTCCGCATCTTTCACATGAAATGCTTTAATGCGTTGATGATAGTGATCGATATACGTTTTATAATCTAAGCATTGCAAAACAAAATGTGATGGATCGTATAACAAACAAGCTCTTGAGTGTTGATTTACTTTCTCTAAAAACATTTCATAAGTAATACCGTCGTGCAAATCTTCTCCCGGATGAATTTCATAACAAACATCTACACCACATTCATCAAAATAATTTAAGATGGGCAACCATCTTTTGGCTAATTCGGTAAAGCCTGTTTCAACCAATCCTGTTGGTCGTTGTGGCCAAGGATAAGCAGTATGCCACATCAATGCACCACTGAAAGTGGCGTGGGCATTGAGTCCTAAATGTTGTGATGCTTTGGCTGCATATTTTAATTGATTGACAGCCCATTCGGTTCTTGCTTTATTATTTCCCCGAACAGCTTCCGGTGCAAAGCTATCGAATAAAGCATCATAAGCAGGATTCACTGCAACCAATTGTCCTTGTAAATGAGTGGATAGTTCTGTTATTTCTAAACCTGCTTCATGTACAATTCCTTTTATTTCATCTGCATAAGTTTTGCTTTCAGCAGCTTTTTGTAAATCAATTAATCTTCTATCCCAAGATGGAATCTGTACACCTTTATAACCTAATGATGCAGCCCATTTGGTAATATCTTTCAAATTATTATAAGGAGATATATCTCCCATAAACTGTGCTAAAAAAATAGCAGGACCTTTTATTGTTGTCATTAATATATTAGAATTGAATATTGATGATTAAATATTTTATACTATAAATTCAGTCCATTTTTTATCACTCTTTGACGAAGCCACTACATTGTCAATGAATGCCATACCTCTAATGCCATCTGCTACAGAAGGGAAGTCTAAATTTTCTTTTGTTGGACTTCGGCCTTCAATTTTTGCGGATAATGTTTGAGCGAAGTTTTTATAAATATTTCCAAATGCCTCGAGATAACCTTCGGGGTGTCCACCTGGTGTTCTGCAATTGCTTGTTGCATAACTTGATAAACGATCTGTATAATTACTTCCGGCTCTTAATATTTGTGTGGGTGCCTCTAACCATTTTACTAATAATGTATTTGGTTCATGCTGTGCCCATTCAATGCCCCCTTTTTCTCCATATACGCGAATCTTTAATGCATTCTCTTCACCTGCTGCAACCTGCGATGCCATCAATACGCCTGCTGCACCATTATTGAATTTCAATAATACATTGCCATCATCATCCAATGCTCTGCCCTCTACCAAAATATTTAAATCGGCACACAAATGTGTGATTTGTAATCCGGTTATATATTCTGCTAAGTGTGCTGCATGTGTTCCAATATCTCCCATTGAACCAGCTTTACCACTTTTCTTAGGATCTGTTCTCCATGCGGCTTGTGCATTACCTTCGCGTTCACTTAATTTGCTTAACCATCCTTGCGGATATTCCACCCAAACTTTTTTAATTTTGCCCAATACACCATCTTGTAACATTGCCTTTGCTTGTTTTACCATCGGATAACCGGAATATGTGTGCGTTAAACAAAGCATCAATCCTGTTTCTTCAACTTTTTGTTTTAATTGTTTGGCTTCGTCTAATGAAAAGGCAATAGGTTTTTCTATCACTACATTAAATCCATTATTCAATGCCATCATGGCCGGTGCAAAATGAGCAAAGTTGGGGGTAACGATAGTAACAAAATCAATTCTTTTATCGACAGGCAATTGACTTTCTTTTTTAATCATCTCTTCATAATTGAGATAGATTCTATTCTCATCTAAAAATAAAGATCGACCAGAATCAACAGCGATATCAGGATTAATACTTAATGCGCCACATTTCAATTCAATCAATCCATCCATATTTGCAGCGATGCGATGAATGGCACCAATGAAAGCACCTTTGCCTCCTCCAATCATTCCCATTCGTAGTTTTCTTTTCATTTGACAAAATTCGTTTAGGTTTTAAAGGTCGTAATTATTGTAGATTGAAGGAATGAATTTTTTTCCTGCAAACCATTGAGATAAAAATAAAACAGATATTCATCAAAAAATTCAAGGCATAAATTGTTTTTTGAAAATAAAAAATTACATTTAATTCTCTTTTCAATAAAAAGGTCAAACCCCAATTTAACGATTATGCCAACCAACATTCAACGCAATAAACTTTTTGTGGCCAGTTGTCTGGCTTTATTAGTTACATCACTTTCCTTCGGAATCAGAGCAGGAGTATTAAATCAGCAGGGAATCGATTTTCATTTAAATGCTTCTAAGTTGGGAACTATTGCTGCCACTGCATTCTGGGGCTTTCCATTAGCTGTGATCATTGGTGGTATAGTAGTAGATATCATTGGAATGAAAAAATTATTAGTGATGGCATTTGTATTTCATTTGGCGGGTATTCTATTAACTATTTTTGCCAGCGGTTATTGGAGTTTGTTTATTTCAACCTTGTTAATTGGAATTGCCAACGGCACCGTTGAAGCGGCCTGTAATCCTTTGGTAACTGCATTATTTCCCGATAATAAGACAACCAAGCTCAATCATTTTCATTTATGGTTTCCGGGCGGTATTGTTATTGGCACATTGATTGTCTTTTTGTTTAATAAATTAGGATTGAGTACACAAGTACAAGTTGGTGTAATGTTAATCCCTGCATTATTATACGGTTATTTATTTTCTCAATTAGAATTCCCTGCAACAGAAAGAGTATCCAGTGGTGTATCAACAAAAGATATGTATGCATCTTTATTGAATCCTTTATTTTTCTTTATGATCATTTGTATGTTCGGAACAGCAATTACAGAATTGTTTACCGGGCAATGGATTGATGTATTATTAAAAAATGTTAGCGATAATGCTATTTTATTATTAACCATTGAAACGGGCATTATGGTTGTTGGGCGTGGTTTTGCCGGCCCGGTGGTACATAAATTTTCTCCGCAGGGTGTATTATTGATCTCAACGATATTAGCATCATTGGGATTATATTTATTGGGTCATACAATAGGTAATATGTTGTTTGTAGGTGCCATTATTTTTGGAATGGGCGTTTGTTATTTTTGGCCAACCATGTTGGGTTTTGTTTCGGAGAACTTACCAAAAACAGGTGCTGTCGGCATTAATTTAATGGGTGGTGCCGGCATGTTTGCTGTTTCTGTGTATACCATTTTTATGGGTGGATTTTATGATAGATTAGTTGCTGCAAAAATTCCAGCAGGTACAACCGAAGCTAATATGGCCAATGTAATGAATGAAGCAAAAAAAGCTGCTGGTCCGGAAGTGATTAATGCAACTTTAGTAATTCCCGTTGTTTTAATCTTGGCTTTTATTGGATTGAACGTTTATATGCGCAGAAAAAAAATGGCAGTTGCATAAATTTTAATCAGTCATTATCATGTCGCAAAAAAAATCAAGAAGAGAAATTATTAAAAACATTGCATTGAGTGCCGTGGGTATTGGTGCAGCATCAAGCATTGCTTTTGCAGAAAAAAATATCATTCAGAATAAAGTATCATTGAAAGGAAATATTAATCATTCTGTTTCTCGTTGGACTTTTGGTTATTTAACTTTAGATGAATTATGTGTTGCAGTTAAAGAAATTGGTTTCCATGCAATCGATCTCACCAAACCTAATGAATGGCCAACTATGCAAAAGCATGGTGTGTATGCTTCTATGTGTTATACATCAGGCGATAATAATTTGAATAAAGGATTGAATAATCCAATCTACCATGATCAATTGATAAAAGAATATTTGGAAACCATTCCAATCATGGCAAAAGCAGGGTATAAAAATTTGATTTGTTTTACCGGGCAAGGGAAAGGCATGGATGATGAAACTGGTATGAAAAATTGTATGAATGCTTTATCAAAAATTTTGCCTGTTGCAGAAAAGAATGGCGTGACGATGGTGATGGAATTATTGAACAGTAAAATTGATCACAAAGATTATATGTGCGATCATGTTGAATGGGGTGCAGAATTATGCAAACGCATCAGCTCAGAAAATTTTAAATTATTGTTCGATATCTATCATATGCAAATTCAGGAAGGAGATATTATCAGAAATATCAGAGATTATCATCAATACATCGCACATTATCATACCGGTGGTATTCCGGGAAGACATGAAATAAATAATTCGCAAGAATTATATTATCCGGCTGTAATGAAAGCCATTGTTGAAACAGGATACAAAGGATATGTGGCACAGGAATTTTCGCCAACCTATCCAAATAAATTAGATTCATTAAGAGAAGCAATCAGTATTTGTGATGTGTAATGCAATTCAAAAACTAAAAAATTCTTCATAACATAATAAATAAAAGTATGTCAGACAATGTTTTTGATGCCATCGTAATTGGCTCCGGAATCAGTGGTGGCTGGGCTGCCAAAGAATTAACCGAAAGAGGTTTGAAA
The DNA here is from genome assembly GCA_903881425.1 of uncultured Chitinophagaceae bacterium. Lineage (GTDB taxonomy): Bacteria > Bacteroidota > Bacteroidia > Chitinophagales > Chitinophagaceae > CAILAF01. The sequence continues at coordinate 9,688 of CAIRTF010000112.1, forward strand.
GTGATTATGCTGGAACGTGGTAAAGATATTGAGCATATCAAAGATTATGTGAATGCCAATAAAGAAGCATGGGATCATCCGCATCGTGGTGGAAGAACACAACAAATGATCAATGATTATCCTGTATTGAAAAGAGATTATCCATTGAATGAAGTGAACTTAGATTGGTGGGCAAGTGATAAAGACTCTCCTTATACCGAAGTAAAAAGATTTGATTGGTTTAGAGGATACCATGTGGGTGGGCGTTCATTGTTATGGGGAAGACAAAGTTATCGTTGGAGTGATTTTGATTTTGAAGCAAATGCCAAAGAAGGTATTGGTGTTGATTGGCCTGTGCGTTATGCAGAGATCGCACCATGGTATGATTATGTAGAAAAATTTGCTGGCATCAGTGGATCAAAAGAAGGATTGCCTCAATTACCCGATGGTCAATTTTTGAAACCAATGGATATGACTTGCGTGGAGAAAGATGTTGCTGCAAGAATTAAAGAACATTACAAAGGTGCAAGACATATGATCATTGGAAGAACAGCACATATCACTGAACCGCATGCTGATAGAACTGAATGTCAGTTCAGAAATAAATGTTGGTTGGGTTGTCCATTTGGTGGTTATTTCAGCACACAATCATCTACATTACCAGCTGCAAGAAAAACAGGGAATCTAACACTTCGTCCATGGAGTATTGTTACAAAAATTTTATACGATAAAGATACCAAGAAAGCAACTGGTGTTGAAGTATTGGATGCAGAAACAAATAAAACTTACGAATACAAAGCGAAGATCATTTTCTTAAATGCGTCAACATTAAACTCTGCATGGATATTAATGAATAGCGCCACTGATATTTGGCCTGATGGTTTAGGAAGTAGTAGTAATGCTTTGGGAAAATATTTAATGGATCATCATTTAGGTGTTGGTGCTAGTGGCGAAGTTGATGGGTATGAAGATAAATATGTTTTCGGCAGAAGAGCAAATGGTGTGTATGTTCCGCGTTATAGAAATTTATTTGGTGATAAACGTGATTACTTGCGTGGCTTTGGTTATCAAGGTGGCGGAAGCAGACAAGGATGGGGCAGAGAAATTGCAGAATTAAATATTGGTGGTGCATTTAAAGATGCATTAACAGAACCTGGAGTTTGGACAATGGGTATTGGCGGCTTTGGTGAGATGTTACCAAATGCCGATAACAAAGTAACATTAGATAAAACTAAAAAAGATAAATGGGGATTGAATGTTTTATCCATTGATTGTGAGTTGAAAGAAAATGAATTGAAGATGAGAAAAGATATGATGAACGATGCTGCTGAAATGTTAGAAATAGCCGGTGTTAAAAAAATAAAAACCAATAATAGTGATGGCACACCAGGTCGTGGTATTCATGAAATGGGAACAGCACGTATGGGTAAAGATCCAAAGACATCTGTGTTGAATAAATGGAATCAAGTGTGGGATGCACAAAATGTTTTTGTAACCGATGGTTCATTTATGACATCTGCATCTTGCGTTAATCCATCATTAACTTATATGGCCTTCACAGCCCGTGCAGCGGCATATGCCGTTGAAGAATTAAAAAAAGGAAATCTATAACTCATCATTCATAACTTATAATTTAAAAACATGGAAAGAAGAGAACTGTTAAAAATGATTGCATTAGCAACAGGTAGTGCTGTTATTGGTGGCGAATTTTTACTGAGTGGTTGTAAAAACGAAAATGCCGGCAGTGGGTTAACTTTCAGTGAAGATGATATTGCTTTTTTAGATGAATTAGCAGAAACCATCTTACCTAAAACCAATACACCCGGTGCAAAAGATGCACAAGTGGGTAAATATATGGCAGTAATGGTGACTGATTGTTATGAAGCACCGGATCAACAAATATTTAAAGCAGGCATTCAAAAATTGAATGAAGAAAGTAAGAAAATGTTTGATACTAATTTCTTAAAATTATCCTTGCAACAAAAAACACAACTGTTAATACAAATAGATTCAAGTTGTAAAGCATTTAATAAAAAAGTAGATGATGAGTATGATGCTTTATCTGCTGAAGAACGTCATAAACTATCTCTGGAAGAGCACACTACCAATAAAAATTATAAAAAAGAAAAATTAAGGCAGAATCCGTATCGCTTTTATACTATGATGAAACAATTAACCTTATCCGGTTTCTTTACATCAGAAGTGGGTGCTACAAAAGCGCTAAGATATATTGCAGTGCCCGGTAAATTTGATGGATGTGCACCTTATACTAAAGGAGAAAAAGCCTGGGCAACATCATAAAAAATATTTATCGATATAAATTTATCATTCTTAATTATCAATCATGTCAAATTCAAGAAGAGATTTTATAAGGCTCAGTGGTTTATCTGCATTGGCTTTTACTTCACCTATTAAAAAATTATCGTCAATTATTGGGGATGATTTTTTTGCGGAAAAAAAATTACCGGCTTTTGGTTTACAATTGTATACCATTAAAGAGGACATGAAAAGCGATGCCAAAGAGTCAATAAAAAAGGTAGCATCTTTCGGTTACAATTACATAGAGAGTTTTGAAGAAAAAGATGGTAAGGGAATGTTTTGGGGAATGACAAACAAGGAGTTCAAAAAATTTATGGATGATTTGAATATAAAAATTATTTCGAGCCATTGCGATATTCAGAAAGATTTTGAACGCAAAGCCGCTGAAGCTTCAGAGATCGGAATGAAATATTTGATTTGTCCATGGAAAGGTCCGCAAAAGTCAATCGATGATTTTAAAAGATTCGCAGATGAGTTCAATAAATGCGGAGAAATTTGCAGGAAGAATGGTATTCGCTTTGCTTATCATAATCATGATTATTCTTGGAAAGTATTAGACGGACAAATTCCGCAAGAAGTAATGATGAATAATACAGATAAAGAATTGGTTGATTTTGAAATGGATATTTATTGGGTGGTAACGGCAGGTATTGATGCTGAAGCTTATTTTAAAAAGTATAAAAATCGATTCAGATTATGTCACATTAAAGACAGAATGAAAACGCCATTACCTGATAATAAAAACTCGTCCTGTGTAATTGGAACCGGTGTTATTCCATTCAATAAAATTTTAAAAACAGGAATGGATAATGGGTTAAACTATTTTATTGTAGAGCAGGAATATTTTGAGAATACAACACCATTAAAAAGTGCAGCAGATAATGCAGCATATATGAGGAAATTTGAAGTAAAATAACTAAATTTATTTAGTCTTTGTCCTCATCATTTTTTTATTTTACTCGATAATAAAATTAAATTCCTAAACTATATCCGTTTGCATATTCTCTTTTTACAAATGCATTGGCATCATCAAAGTTGGTAATCTTCATATTATCGCCATCCCATAATAATTTTGCATATCGTCCGGGATAATCGAATTCATTTGGTTTATTGGCTTTTGCTTTTTTAATATCATAACTTCTGATGGCTAAATTTCCCATTAATACAATTTCAGTTAATGGTCCGGCCAGATCAAAATGAGAACTTAAATTTTTATGTTCATTACTATTGTAACCTGCAATACAAGCTTCCACCCATGCCTGATAATGCCCAGCTGATCCACCCGGAACTCTTAAGAGCGTTGGCTTAACATGCACTTCATCATTTTTTGATAAGGGCAATAATTTTGGATCTTCACCATAAACCGAGCATACCATTTTTCCTTTTGTTCCAACAAATAAAACTGCATTACCGCCATCACCAAACTTTTCTGTTGCAGGTAATTCTTCCGGACGTTCAGGTTGAATACCTCCATCCATCCAATGTAATTTAATAGTTGGTTTATTGTGTTTATCGTTAAAGGTTAATGTGATATGAGAAGAAATCGGTCCACTTTCTGGTGTATAAGCTCTTGTCCAGTTTCTTACATAACGATTAGCCACACTGCATTCTGCAGATACAGGATATTTCAATCCTAATACACGATAAGGTGCTTCAATTATATGACAACCCATATCACCCAATGCACCTGTACCATAATCCCACCAACCACGCCAATTAAACGGAACTAAATTTTCAATAAAATCTTTTCTTGGTGCATTGCCTTGCCACAAATTCCAATCTAATTCAGCAGGCACAGGCACTTTACCCGACCATTCAATCCCTTGCGGCCAAACAGGTCTGTCAGTAAAACAATAAATGGTATGTACATCACCAATAATGCCCGCGTTAAACCATTCACGCAATTGACGAACCCCATCACCAGATGCACCTTGATTACCCATTTGTGTTACCACTTTGTATTTATGTGCTGCTTCCGTCATTACTCTTGCTTCATAAATATCATGCGCCATCGGTTTTTGAACATATACATGTTTATTTAATTGCATAGCAGCCATTGCACATACTGCATGCATATGATCTGGTGTTGAAACAGAAACCGCATCAATGTTTTTATGTTCTTTATCAAGCATCTCACGATAGTCTTTGTATAAAGGTGCTTTAGGAAAACGTTCCAATGATTTTTTGCATTGCCTTATATCCACATCACACAATGCAACAATTTCTGCTTTGCCACTTTTATAAAAACTATTTAAATCGCCTTCACCTTTACCACCGGCGCCAATTCCTGCAATTAATAATTTATCACTCGGTGCTGTAAAACCCTTGCCCAATACATGTCGTGGAACAATATAAAATCCCGCAGTAGCTAATGCTGCATTGCGAATAAATGATCGGCGAGAATTGTGTTGAGAATTTTTGATTGAAATTTTTTTCATGGCAATTAGTAGAATGATTAATCGGCAATGAATGTACTTAATAAATATAAAATGGTTGAGAATTTTACAATAAAATATTTCAACCAACAAATTGTAACTTGTTGCTCTTTAATTAATAATTATGATGGAAGATTTGCTTGCGATGCGCCATTTTTTTGAAACAGGCATCACTAAAAGATATGAATTCAGAAAACAACAATTGAAAGCGTTGAAAGCCTCAGTGGAAATGCATGAGCACGAAATTTATGATGCATTATATACCGATCTTAAAAAAAGTAAAGAAGAATGCTGGGTTACAGAAAATGGTTTTTTGATTGCAGAAATTAATGCTGCCATCAGTAATTTAAAAGCGTGGATGGAGCCGGACAGAGTAGCTACTAATTTATTAAATCTTCCTTCCAGTAGTTATGTAATGCATGAACCCTTGGGTGTTGTATTAATTATTGGCCCATGGAATTATCCTTTGCAATTACTGTTTACACCTTTAGTTGGTGCAATTGCAGCAGGTAATTGTGTAGTATTAAAACCAAGTGAGTTTGCACCAACAACCAGTGGAGTGATGAAAAAAATTATTGAAGAAACTTTTACTAAAGAATATGTTTTGTTTGTTGAAGGTGATGGAGTAACTGTTGTTCCACAATTAATGAATGAATTTACATTTGACCATATTTTTTATACAGGAAGTACTGCTGTTGGAAAGATCATTTATAAAATGGCTGCGGAAAAATTAGTGCCTGTAACATTAGAACTAGGTGGTAAAAGCCCCTGTGTAGTTGAATTTGATGCTGATATTAAAGTAGCAGCACGCAGAATCGCTATGACAAAATTTTCTAATTGCGGACAAATGTGTGTGGCACCCGATTATATTTTAGTACATGAGTCTAAAAAACAAGAATTGATTAACGAAATGAAAATAGTAATTCATAATTTTTTTGGTGATGATGCATCACAAAGTGATAATTATGGAAAGATGATCAATGCAAAACAATTTGATCGTGTTATCAATTATTTAAAAGATGGGAATATTTTATCAGGCGGAAAATTTAATAAAGAAAAATTATTTATTGAACCCACTTTGATTGATAATGTTTCGTTGGATAGTTCTGTGATGAGGGATGAAATATTCGGACCTGTTTTGCCCATCATTTCATTCAGTTCATTTGATGACGCAAAAAAGATCATTCAGTTAAATAAAAACCCATTAGCCTTTTATGTATTCACTTCATCCAAACAAAAAGAAGAGCAATGGTTAAATAGTATTGCATTTGGTGGCGGCTGTGTAAACAATGCAAGTTGGCATTTAACCAATCATCATTTGCCCTTTGGTGGCAGGGGTTTCAGCGGATCGGGTCAATATCATGGCAGATATTCTTTTGAAACATTTAGTCATCAAAAAGCCATTATGAAAACACCTACTTGGTTTGATCCTTCTATCAAATATCCTCCATTCAAAGGCAAGTTAGGTTTGTTTAAATTAGTTATCCGTTAAAGTATTCTATGAAACAACTTTTTATTAAACTAATGATTGCGATAGTTGTTATTTTATTAGTTGCATTCATGTTAAAAAGAAAAGAAATGACATTTAGACAATCATTGCTCAAAGCTGTTTATCCGATTGTGATGTTTTTTGGAAAAGTATTCCCATCAAAACATGCAGTGATGATTAATGATAAACAAATTCTGCCAACGACTTCTTTGTATGATTTTGTTCAAACAGATATTAAAGGAGATACTGTTCATTTCTCTCAATTCAAAGGAAAAAAAATAATGATTGTTAATACAGCCAGTGATTGTGGTTTTACTGCACAATATGATCAATTGGAAAGTTTATCGAAACAATACAGAGATAAATTAGTGATAATCGGTTTTCCGGCAAACGATTTTAAAAATCAGGAGAAAGGAGACAATCAATCCATATCTCAATTCTGCAAATTAAATTATGGTGTTACTTTTTTATTGATGAAGAAAAGCCATGTGGTGAAAGGACCTGAGCAAAACGAAATATTCAATTGGTTGAGTGATTCAACAAAAAATGGCTGGTGTAATCAACAACCTGTTTGGAATTTTAGCAAGTATGTGATTAATGAGAATGGAGTGCTGACGAATTTCTTTTCAAATATGGTTTCACCATTGGATAAGAAAGTGATTAAATCTATCGAGTAAAAAATCAACCTATGTCAATTTTAATTGAACCGATTGGTATTGTAAAAAACACACGTAAAGATTTAAGTGATGATTATTGGGGGGCCATTATCAGCGAAATTGAATTATTACCGCATGTTCCTGCAGAAGCATTCGATGGCATTGAAACATTTTCTCACGCAGAAATTATTTTTCAATTCAATCAAGTCGATAAAAATAAAATTGTCTTTGCAGGACATCCTCGTGGCAATAAAGATTGGCCATCAGTAGGAATATTTTCTCAAAGAAAAAAAGACAGACCCAATGCATTGGGGTTAACCATTGTTGAAATAGTTAAACAGGAAGGCAATAAATTATTCGTGAAATACTTGGATGCCATTGATGATACACCTATCATTGATATTAAACCGGTAATGAAAGAATTTCTGCCGAATTCACCCATCAAACAACCGGAATGGAGCAGTGAATTAATGAAAGAATATTGGAAGTAATAATAAAATAAAAAAGGTCATCAATATCATTGATAACCTTTTTTGTGATTATAAAACTGAAACACTATTTTTTCAATACTTGTTTCTTTGAACTTATAAAATTTATTTTACCATCTTTAATGCGGTTATCATCCTGATAAAAAGAAGAATCTACTTTACCTGTTTTATAAGTATCAGTTTGCTTGTACCAAACGCCTACCCAATCTTCATTTTTATCTGTACTGTGCAAATTAGTCCAGGCAACTACATCAATTTTACTGCTGCTTAAACTATCTCTGGATTTTTGCCAAAGATGAATGGCGCTATCTCTTGTTAATGTTAATTTATCTCCGGTCCATGTATTCCAATAAAGGGTATCTGCTAAATAGGCGGTACCGTTGGCTAATTTATTGTCTTCCCAATCTTTATAAGATTGCAGAACAGCTGCTGCATTTTTGCTGTTATCAGAACAAGTAAATGTGGAAGAATAGCTGGCTTTGTAAGGATAGGTGGTACTGTCGGTTGAGGCAGTAGCAGCGGGTTTATCTGCATTATTACATGCAACCGCAATTATTGCCAAACAGAAAATGGAAAGAATTTTTTTCATAAATGTTTTAGTTTAAGGATGATAAATAGATTGGAGTGTTGAGTAAGGTACATTGCAGAATTGACAAATGCAAACGATTTCAATTAAATAATAAAGGAAATATAAATTTCACGAAGAATGGTGCGTTAGTTATACTGCACACTTTTCATGGTAATTAATTAGTTGAATGGGTGTTCTTTCTAATTCAAAACCTGCATACTTTGCTTCTATCTCATTCAATGTTTCTTCTATTTCTGCCACTTCATTTATCTGAACTAATTTATTGCGGTATTGTTTTATATCGGGAAAGCCTTTTAAATAATTGGCATAATGACTGCGCATTTCAAAAATGCCCAACATGCCTTTTTTCCATTCAATGCTTTTATGTAAATGTTTTTTAATTACTTGTATTCTTTGATGAATATCAGGCGGAGCAGGCATTTCGCCATGTTGTACAAAATATTTGATTTCATTAAAAATCCATGGGTAACCAATGGCAGCTCTGCCAATCATGATACCATCTACGCCATATCTATTTTTATATTCAACAGCTTTTTGAGGTGAATCGATGTCACCATTTCCAAAAATGGGAATATGAATACGTGAGTTGTTTTTTACTTTGGCAATCAAACTCCAATCTGCTTCACCCTTATACATCTGACTGCGTGTTCTTCCATGAATACTCAATGCTTTAATACCAGCATCTTGTAAACGTTCGGCAACTTCTTCAATATTTTTTGTTGCATCATCCCAGCCCAATCTTGTTTTAACGGTAACCGGTAATGAAGTGGAGCGCACAACCGCTTCAGTTAATCTAACCATCAAGTCAATATCTTTCAATACACCAGCACCAGCACCTTTGCTCACAACTTTTTTTACAGGGCAACCAAAATTAATATCTACTAAATCCGGATTAACCGCATCAACAATTTTTGCACTCAATGCCATCGCCTCTTCATCGCCGCCAAAAATTTGAATACCTACCGGACGCTCATAATCGAATATGTCTAATTTTTGTCTGCTTTTAATGGCATCACGAATCAATCCCTCACTCGAAATAAATTCTGTGTACATCAAATCTGCACCATTATCCTTACACACTGCACGAAAAGGCGGATCGCTCACATCTTCCATGGGTGCGAGTAGTAATGGAAAATTGGGTAATTGTATTTTATCTATCAATACCATAATTTCTTTGTTGTTTCAATTGCCGCTAATCATTCATTTATTCCCTGTATCCTGTAACTTGCAATTTTAAACGAAGTACAAATTTACATGCTTATTTTTGGATGATATGAATTTACAACCACGAATTAATTACGGCGCACAGTTTGCCATTTTATTAGGATTCACTGGAGCTGCTTTTGTAATTGCAGGAATTGGAATGATTTTGACTGTTACACTTGTGTTTCATGTGGATATGAATAATGCTTCCACATTTTTATTAAAGCCCGAAAATGCTACCAAAGCGCAGTGGCTAAATACCGGATTTTCTTTTATTGCTTTTTTTGTACCAACTATTGCTACTGCCGCTATTGCCAGTAATAAGCCTTTTGCTTACACCAATTTCAATACTAAAATAAATTGGAAGCAAGTTGTTTTGGTGATTGTTTTGGTATTTTTTGGAATGATGTTAAGTGGCACATTAGGTGCATTAACAGAAAAAATTCCTTTATCCCCACAGTTATTAAAAAAAGCAAAAGCATTGGAAGATACATACGATGAAGCAGTAGCAGCAATGGCTACGATGAAAAATTTTCAACAATATTTAATTGCATTGATTGTGATTGCATTGGCACCTGCTATATTCGAGGAAACCCTTTTCCGCGGAGGATTACAGAAGATTTTAACAGGCTGGACAAAGAACGCATGGGTATCCATCATCATCACTGCTATTTTATTTAGCCTGGTACATTTTTCTTATTTTGGATTTTTATCACGCTTTGCATTGGGTATGTTATTGGGTTTTGTTTTTTACTACAGTGGAAATATTTGGTTAAATATTTTATTGCATTTTTTAAATAATGCAGCGGCAGTTACGCAATTATATTTTTTATTGAAAAGCGGGAAACCGATTGATAAAGCCATGAACGATAATTTACCCGGCATGAGTTCCAATACATGGATATTATTATTGATGACTACTGTTGTTATCGGCATCATTATTTTTCTATTTAAAAGATTTAAAGAAGAAACTGCATTGGTAAATCCAACAGCAACAGACATTGCTCCTGTAATTAATAATAATCCTTTTGCAAATGAATAATTGGTTTTTATTATTCTCAACCACACAATTTGCAGAAGCTAATATTGTGAAAGGTGTATTGGAAGAAAACAATATTCCCGTACAATTATTAAATAAACAGGATAGCAGTTATTTGGTGTTCGGTGAGATTGAATTATATGTGCCTGCGCATTTAAAAGAAATGGCGCAACAATTATTAAATAAAGTATTATTGAATTAATATATGGCGTTTAATATTCAAACCTTTAAGACCAGAACCCTTACTGCCATTGTGTTTGCAGTGATCATGCTTTCAGGTTTATTAATCAATCAATGGACTTTTTTAATTTTATTTTCTATTATTCATATTGGTTGTTGGATAGAATATTTCAAATTAGTTGGATTAATCGATTCTGATTATGTACAGATCAATTCCATTCATAAAAACGGATTGATGTTATTGGGTTGGGCATTTATGTTATGGATGACGAATCATTTTTATAAAATTGGTTCAATAGAATTACATGGATTGGGTTGGCTATTAATGATGATTTTGGCTGTGGTTTTATTGTCAACAGAAATTGTATTTAAAAAGCAATTGAATATAAAATTGCTTGGCTATTCTTTTTTTGGATTGATCTATATTTCTTTAAACTGGGGATTGATGATAGATTTAAGAAATGCCGATTCGGCATTTGGCGGAAAATATATATTAAATGATTTTGGAAAATATTTGCCTTGTATCATCATCTTTTCTATTTGGATAAATGATACTATGGCATATATTGTTGGATCATTGATTGGTAAAACACCATTATCAAAAATATCTCCAAAAAAAACATGGGAAGGAACAATTGGAGGAATTATTTTATCTGTTTTGGTAATGGGTTTAATCACCTGTCTCATCACAAAAAGTATTGATAAAAATATTTTAATAATAGCGCTGATATCTTCTGTGGCAGGCACTTTCGGAGATCTGTTAGAAAGTAAATTAAAACGAATGGCCAATGTAAAAGACAGTGGTCGTTTTATGCCCGGGCATGGTGGATTCTTAGATCGTTTTGATTCTTTATTATTGGCAACGCCATTTGTTTGGTTGTATGTACATTTGCTCTCATAAATTTTTATCATGACCATTCACAGAGAAGGTTACAGAACCATTGGGGTTGTTGCATTAATATTCGGCGTTGTTAATGTGATATCATTTAGTTTTTTAAGCGCAGATCTTCCTTGGCTTGCTGCCTCTATCTTCATTGTTACTTTAGTTTTATTGTTATTCATCATTTCGTTTTTTAGAATACCGAACAGAACATTAACTATTGATGATGATAAAATTATTTGTCCTGCCGATGGTAAAGTGGTGGTAATAGAAGAAATAACAGATGTAGAATATTTTCAGGATAAAAGAATTCAGGTAAGCATTTTTATGAGCCCGGCTAATGTGCATGTAAACCGCAATGCCATGAGTGGAAATGTAACGTATACAAAATATCATCCCGGAAAATATTTAGTAGCATGGCATCCCAAATCATCTACTGAAAACGAAAGATGGAGTACGGCCATTAAAAACAGTCATGGCGAAATATTGATGAAACAAATTGCAGGTGCATTGGCCAAACGAATTTGTAATTATGCGGTTGTTGGTAGCGAAGTAAAACAAGGCGATGAATTTGGCTTCATTAAATTTGGTAGCCGTGTTGATGTGTTGTTGCCTGTTGGCACAACCATTAATGTTCAGTTAAATCAGGCTGTTCAAGGTGGGGTAACGGTTTTGGCAAGCTGGAGTTAAAATAATTTCAATATATTTGATCATCAAAAAACAATCGCATGAAAAAATTAATAGTATTAACGATCGCTGCTTTTTTAACTACAGGAATTGTAGTTGCGCAAGACAAAACAAAAGCAAAAGAAAAATGCACTAAAGCTTGCTGCAAAGACGGCAAAGAAAAATGCGGCAAAGATTGCAAAGGCACAGATGCAAAATGTTCAAAAGACATGAAAAAAACATCTGCAACTAAAAAAGCGTAATCAAAAAATTATCTTATTTAAAAAGCCAATCAAATTTTGATTGGCTTTTGTTTTATAGAATAGCTTCTAATTCTTTTAGGTGTTTTATTTCGTAAGTGGCTTTGATATGCGGTTCGATGTTTAAATGATTGACGAAAATAGTATCCATACCTGCATTGATGCCGCCTTGAATATCTGCATCTAAATTATCGCCGATCATGATACTTTCTTTAATATCAGCTCCGGATTTTTTAATAGCGTATTCAAAAATTTCTTTATTGGGTTTCAAGCTGTTACTTGCTTCAGAAGTAATTACTTCTGCAAAATAACCTTTCAAATTACTGTGATGCAGTTTATTATGTTGCACATTTTCAAATCCATTGGTGACTAAATGCATCACATAATTCTTATCTTTTAAATAATTCAGGATCTCAAACGTATAAGGGAAAAGATTTTTTTTAAATGGCAAACGTTCTAAAAATTCAACCGATAATTGTTTGGATAATATTTCATCACCAATTTTAAAATCCAATAAAGTCAGCCACATTCTTTTCCATCTTAATTCATCTTGTTTAATCAAACCCTTGGTGTATTTATCCCACAACTTCTCGTTGTGGATACTATATTTTGTGAAAAAAGTTTCAAAATCAGGAATTCCTTTTTTATCTAAAGCATGCAATTCATACAAATCAAACAAAGTTTCTTTGGCATTCATTTCAAAATCCCAAAGTGTATGATCTAAATCAAAAAATAAATGTTTGTATTTCATTGCTGCAAAATACGAAGTACAAATTAAGAAATGCGAATTAAAAAAATGACTTACTTCGTACTTCAAATGTTGCGTATATGATTATTGTAATTACAGGAGCATCGAAAGGATTGGGTAAAGCAATGGCAAAACAATTTGCTGGCGCAGGAAATACTTTACTGCTGAATGCCAGAAATGAAATTGGATTAAATAAAACCAAAAATGAATTAAGTAAAGAATTTCCACAATCAAGTTTTCATTCCTTTGTTGCTGATTTAAGTGTGAAAGAACAAACGCAATCTTTCGCTGAATGGTGTTTACAATTTGGCACAACAGATATTTTGATTAACAATGCAGGGCAATTTTTACCCGGTTCTGTTCATAATGAAGAAGATGGTGTGTTAGAAAAAATGATGGAGACCAATGTGTACAGCGCTTATTATTTAACGAGAGCATTATTGCCCAAAATGATGAACAATAAAAACGGACATATTTTTAATATTTGTTCCATTGCTTCTATCGCAGCTTATGCAAATGGAGGCAGTTACAGCATCAGTAAGTTTGCCATGTTAGGCTTTAGTAAAAATTTGCGTGAAGAATTAAAACCGTATCAAATTAAAGTTACTGCAGTCTTGCCAGGCGCAGCATATACAGATAGTTGGATTGGCAGCGGTGTGGATGAAAAAAGAATTATGCAAGCCGAAGATGTTGCTAAAATGGTGTATGCTGCTGCGCAATTATCGCCGCAAGCATGTGTTGAAGAAATTTTAATGAGACCGCAGCTAGGAGATTTGTAATTGTTAAGCTGCTTTCAAATCGTTGGTTCTGTTTTTTACTTCGTCAAATTTTGAATCATAATCTTCTCTAAGAGTACCCATCCATCTGTCCCACCACAAAAAATACAAACTATAATTGCCTTTAAAGAATTGATGATGTTGATTATGATTGACTGAAGTATTGATCCATTTACCAAACCAATGTTTACTGAAACCTTTGGGATATAATTCCCAACCCAAATGTCCATACACATTATATATAATCATAAATAGAAAGAAAATAAAAAAATGCAAAAAGGTCAATGGCATAATGAAAATAAACACCACAAAGATTCCAGCTTCTACAACAGCTTCTGTTGGATAAAAGGCATAAGCAGCCCATGGCGATGGATTAACAGATTTATGATGTAATAAATGAAACGTTTTAAACAATGTAGGATGGTGCATTAATCGATGCATCCAATAAAAGTAAGTATCGTGAATGATAAGCATTAATGGAAATGCCAGATAAAACCACCACATACTATATTGATGAATATCAGAATAGAATTGAGTATGTTCTCTAAAAGGTGTTCCTAAAATAAGAGAAGGCACCAATGCAAAAATGATCATGGTGATCAATGAATAAAAAATTTCTCTTTTATAATCTTTATTGTCCGGAAAACGTAATTGTATTTTTTTGAAAGATATTTTATTGCGAAGTAAAACATACCAAATTAACCAAACAATCCCTGCAAATACAAAATAGCGAATCGAGATCATTCGAATAGATTTGATAAAATGATCTAAAAAATTATCCATTCGTAAAATTTATTTAATAAAATTAAACATTCTCTGCTGCTAATAAAACTTGCCAGGCATCCTTAACATTTCCTTTTTCTAATAATTCTTTGGCATACAAATGCAATTCATTTTCCATTTCATTTGGGTTGACAGAAAAGTATTGAATGATGCTTTTTAATTTGTCATCTTCAAATGCAGGATCAACAATTGGCAAATTTTGTATATTGGCCAATTGCCCTAAATCGTTTCCGGATAAGGTTTTGCTTTGTTTTATGCCTTCGGGTAAAGCATCTACGCCAATCCCTAATTCTTTATTAGGCTTAGGAACAGTGAACAAATTCTGTTCATTTACAACCGTGTAATAATCGCCGCCTAACCTGGCCACCTGTTGTAATTTTCTTTGATCGATCATTGTTCCCTCGGTATTTAAAATAGTTTCATCAATATGCATAAACAGCACTTCTGCAATCACTAATTGTCCGGCACCGGCTTGATCTCCTAAACTTTTTACTTCATTTACTTTGCATTCCATTTTTATTTTGGCTTCTTTCACCATCGGAGGTTGAATGATGCTTGCTTTTTCTTTTGTAAAACCTGATTTAACAAATTCATCTACCCCTTTTGGATATTCGCAACTGCTTAAACTCATTTGTTGAACCATTGCATAATCACAAATATTGATGACTACTTCAGGTACTTCCAAAACATTTTGTAAAGTATGTTTAAGATGATTATCTCTTCCGCTTCTTGACGGAGAAAATATGACAATAGGGGGATTAGTAGAAAACAAATTAAAAAAACTAAAGGGACTTAAATTTACATTTCCATTTTTATCAATCGTACTTGCAAATGCAATAGGACGCGGAGCAATAGCATTTTGTAACCATGCAGCTCTTTGTTGAATGGGTAGTTCTGTTAAATCAATCTTCATACATTTTTCTTTTTTGCTAAAATGGAGATATCACTTTCTTCTTTTACAATTGTATTCGTCAATTTACCCAATCCATCAATTTCCATTTCAATAACATCACCTTCCTGTAACCATTGTTCAGAATAATTAGGATTATTTAATTTTCCTGTGCCATTCAATTCTAAAAAACAACCTGTGCCAACTGTTCCGCTGCCAATCACATCTCCCGGCAATAATGTTGCACCATAGCTGCAACGTTCAATAATCTCAGCAAAAGTCCAATCCATATCACTAACATTTCCTTCGCTCACTTGTTTGCCATTTACTGAACATTTCATTTTTAAATTCCAGGATTTGCCTACATGATTTTCCTTAGCCGGCATTTCAAAATTTTCTAACTCATCCAATGTAACTAAACAAGGCCCGATAACTGTTGAAAAATCTTTTCCTTTTGCAGGGCCAAGATTCAATAACATTTCATCCATTTGTAATCGCCTAGCACTCATATCGTTCATGATCATTAATCCGCCAATATAATTATCTGCTTCTTCAGCAGGAATATTTCTTCCTTGTTTGGCAATGACGATGGCAACTTCTAATTCAAAATCTAATTTTTCAAAATGATCGGGCATGCACTTTATTTCTCCGGGTCCCTGAATACTATGATGGTTGGTAAAATAAAAGATAGGATATTGATCAAACTCCGGAATCATTGGTACGTTTCGGTTTCGGCGTGCTGCAGCCACATGTTGGCGAAATGCATAAGCATCTCTGCAACTGGTTGGAAATGGAACAGGTGCCAATAACTCAACATCATTTAATGAAATTCCTTTGGTGGTATCTATTCTCCCATCAATAATAGCGGCATTTACTTTTTCGGCGATTGGATAAGTCTCTTCCCAAAAATTCAAGAACATATTCATGCTGTTGGGCAATTCAGGATGAACAGCATCACAATCATATAAAAAGTCATTCACTAAAAATGCTAATTGATCATGGCCATCGCGTAGGTATGAGACTAATTTCATTCGACAAATAATTTGTCGTCAAAGGTAATAGAAACAATTACCACTTTTCATCTTCTGGAATATCGTTTGGAGGTGTGTTATATTTTTTTCTGGATTCGGCTTTTTGTTGTTGTCTTTCAATAATTAATTGCGCAATAATCACAGCTGCGTCTTCATTGGGATGTTCTTGCAAGATCTGTTTTAATTTTTTTTCACTAACATCAACTCGGTACAGGAGTTGTACCAATTTAGAGAAATCAGAAAGAATCAGCCGATTAATATAACCGGCCAATTCATTCAGTGAGAGTTTGTGTAACTCAATATCTTCCGAAGGGGAATTATTTTCCAGCCACTTTTGTTTTAATAATCGAATTTATAGCTAACCACTCATATACCAATACAAATGCGATGGTATTAATGGTAGAAGCTAAAATAGCACTGCTGATACCGCCAGTAAACAATGGCTTACTGTCAATCATGGGGAAAAGAATTGTTCTAGTTAGAAAGAACGCTACGAAAGTAATAATGCTTGTTTTTACAATCTGCTTCATAGTTATTGGGTTTTAGGATGTAAAAGTATCTATGATAATGGAGGGTACATATTTTTTATCATTAAAAAGCCCCTAAAACAAATTAAAGAAGGTTTAAAATTTATTGAAACGAATGAAGTTTTATGTTTTGAAACAATTATTAAGAGAATTTTTCCATCACACCCAATCCAAATAAAGCAAAATCATATTTAACAGGATCATTTTTATCAAATTCAATTAAATGATTGGTTAATTCAATCGCAGCATTCCAATCTGTTTGTTTACGATGCAGTAAATTCAAGCGTTTAGTCACTCTGGCAACATGTAAATCAATCGGACAAATTAATTGCGAAGGAAGAATGTTTTTCCAAATACCAAAATCAACACCTTTATTATCATTACGAACCATCCATCTTAAAAACATATTCAATCTTTTACAATTGGAGTGTTTGCTTGGCGTAGCAATATGTTTTTTTGTTCTGGCAGGAATATCGGGTAATGAAAAAAAATAATGATGAAAACCAATCAGCATTTGTCCTATTGTTTTTCCGTTTTGTGTGAATGCTGTTTCTAATGAAGAATGATTTGAATAATGATGATTTAAAAATTCTATAAAATATAAAAGATCGGTGGTGTTGAATGTTCTGTGTTTGAAGGATAATAATTTTTTAAGATCATGATCTGAATGATGTAAGATGAATTGATGTGGTTGCATCTCCATCAATTGCATTAACTCTTTTGATTTGTTGATGATGATGTTTCGATGTCCCCATGCAAAGATGGCTGCAAAAAATCCGGCAATTTCAATGTCTTGTATTTTGGTAAATAAATGTGGAATACAAATAGGATCATTTGTAATAAAAAAAGGTTGATTGTATGCATCAACCTTTTCGTCTAAAAATATTTTAAGCTCTTTTTTGTTCATTTATCCAAGCGCATTATTCAAATCATCAATCAAATCATCCGCATCTTCAATGCCTACACTTAATCTAATCAGTCCATCATTCAAACCATTTTTAATTCTTTCTTCTCTTGGAATAGAAGCATGCGTCATTGTTGCAGGATGATTGATTAAACTTTCTACACCACCTAAACTTTCTGCCAAGGAAAATAAATGAGTAGCAGATAAAACTCTTTTTACTTCTTCTGCATTATCATTCTTTAATTCAAAACTCATCATGCCGCCAAAATCACGCATTTGTTTTTTGGCGATGGCATAACCGGGATGATCTTCAAAACCGCACCAGTAAACAGTTTTAACTTTGGGATGATTGCGTAAGAAATGAGCGATTTTTTTTCCATTCTCACAATGACGTTGCATTCTTACATGCAAAGTTTTAATACCACGCAATACTAAAAAACAATCCATTGGTCCTGGAACAGCACCGCAAGATTTTTGAATAAAGTATAATTTTTCTCTTAATGCAGCATCGTTCATTACCAAACATCCTTGAATTACATCACTATGTCCGCCTAAATATTTTGTAGCAGAGTGCATAACAATATCAGCACCCAGGTCCAAAGGATTCTGTAAATAAGGAGAAGCAAACGTATTGTCAACACATAATAAAATATTGTTCGTCTTTGCAATAGTTGCAACAGCAGTAATATCAACTATGTTCATTAATGGATTAGTTGGGGTTTCAGTCCAGATGAGTTTTGTTTTTGCATTGATGAGTGCTTTGATATTGTTGGTGTCCTGCATATTCACATAATGAAATTTCAATCCAAATTTTTCAAATATTTTAGTGAACAAACGATAAGTGCCTCCATACATATCGTTCGCTGCAATGATCTCATCACCCGGTTCTAATAATTTAATTACAGCATCAGTTGCAGCAACACCACTGCTAAATGCCAAACCATATTTCCCATTTTCAATTTGTGCATATGCTTCTTCTAATGCTTTGCGTGTTGGATTCTGGCTTCGAGCATATTCAAATCCTTTATTTACACCGGGTGCTTCCTGCACATAAGTAGAAGTTTGATAAATAGGTGTCATGATTGCACCGGTAGATGGATCAGGCTCTGCACCGGCATGTATAAATTTTGTGGCGATTTTCATTAATATTTATTTTGATTGTAAAAGTAGTGATTAATATTCTCCACTTTAAGGGTTAAACATAGCAGCGGCAGATAAATATCTGAAATCAAAATTATGGACAGCATGTGCTGCTGTTGGTTGTATAGATTGATTTAAAACTTCTTTTGATAAGACATCTTTTTTAACTAATAAGTTTTTACTTTCCTGAATCATCTCTTGTATTTGTGAATGCTGCATCCATTTTTGTTGTGGCGGTTCGTAACCAATTTTATTGGTTTGCCATGTTATACTATCCGGTAAAAGATTCTGTATGTTTTTTCTTAAAATCCATTTTGTATAACCATCTTTTATTTTGAAGGATGATGGCAATGAAAAAATGAACTCTGCCAATTCATGAAATAAAAAAGGTAATCTTACTTCAATAGAATTTGCCATTGCATTTCTATCGGCATATCTTAATAAGGTCGTTAAACTTGAATGTACAACGTCGAAATATAAAATATCTTCTAAGGATTTGATGACAGGCTTTTGCAACGAATTTTTATTTTGATATTGTTGCAAAAATTCTTTTTGAATGAATATTTGATTATTCTGCTGCTGAACAGCCCTTTTTTGTAATTGCTTTGCTGCTTGTTCGGGAAAGAATGCAGCAACATAATTTTTATAATTCCATTTATCTAAGAAATGATGTTGCTGCAATAATTTCTTTTCTATTTTAAATATTGAAAGATCAGTTTTTAATAATTGTTGCAAATACCAATGACTGTATTTTTTATATCCACCCAATATTTCATCAGCTCCTTGTCCGTCTAAAATTACTTTTATTCCACTTGACTTTGCATGACGATACAACATGAACTGTGATAGTACACTACTGCTTTGTAACGGCTCTTCTTGATAAGAGGTCAGTGTTTGCCATTGCTTGATCCAATCGTCAACAGTTACTTCAATCGTATATTGCTGTAAATTAAAATGATCAGCAACTTGTTTGCTTTTGATGCTTTCATCATTTTCAAAATCCGGGAAGACTGCCGTAAAACATTCATGCGATAAATGAGCAGATGAAAATTGCTGACTGATTGCTACAATCGATGAACTATCTATTCCGCCACTTAGGCTGGTTCCGATTTTTACATCACTTCTTAACCTTCTGCTGATGGATGTTTTAAATAATTCTTGAAACTTTTCTATTGCATCCGATTCATTTTTAATTTCGTCATTCGTATTTCGTAATTCATTTTTTAATTCATACCATCTTTTCATTTGTAATTTTCCTGCCGATGGTTGTACGGATAAATAGTGTCCGGCAGGAAGTGATAAAATATTTGTATAAAATGTTTCTGTCTTCTTTAAAAAATTATTCGTGTAACCAAGCGTTAAATAATTCAATACCATTGTACCGTTTAATTGCTTAGGCAAACCCAACGCCCATAAAGCTTTCATCTCACTTGCGAAAATAAAATGATCAAATTTTCCTCTTTCAGTATAAGCGGCGTGATAAAATAATGGCTTCTCCCCAAATCTATCCCTTGCAATAAAAATTTCTTTTTTTTGTGCGTCATAAATGGCAAATGCAAACATGCCATCAAAATGATGTACGCATTCTTTGCCCCAACAATCAAAGGCAGCACAAATTATTTCTGTATCAGATTTGGTATTGAATTGGTAACCTTTAGTTACTAGTTCATGTTTTAATTCAACATAATTATAAATAGCTCCATTGAAAATGATAGAGTAATGTAAATAATGTAATGGTTGATTTGCATTGGTGTTAAGATCAATGATAGATAAACGACGATGTGCCAATGCAACCGTATTATTTTGATTGATCCAAATACCTTCACCATCAGGGCCACGATGCTGCAAATTTTGCAACATTGCTTTTAATTTTTCTTCTTTAATGAAAGAAGCATGAGGTGATATGATTCCTGCTAATCCGCACATTTGTTTAAGGTAAACAATTCAAATTATATAAATAAAAAAGTCTCCATTGTTTGGAGACTTTATAAATAAACGAATATGTTTTACGGAACTGAAGTGATTGGTAAAACAGCTTTCACATCATCCCAAAGAATTACCAAATTAGCGCCATCTTTTGTTGAATCAAAATACATAGTGAAGTTTTCAATTACATCAATATTTTTCTCCGGTTTAATATCAACTCTTACAACATCTTTTTTCTGATCGTAATTATAGTTGCCCCAACTATAATTATCATTACTTACAATAATGGTCCATTTATCGGCGGAGTTTAGCATACAATATAAAGTATATCGACCTTTAGTGATAGTTTTATTGCCAATTTTAACTGAATTGAAAAATTCAATTTCAGTTGACTCATTTGCCCCTAACCGCCACATCTCACCGTATTTTTGAATACCTCCAAAAATTACACGACCATTTTTTTGCGGCCGACTATAAATTAATCTTGCAACTGGAGCATCTTTTGCTTTGCCATTTAATTTTAAAATCGGGTAATTGGCAGGCCAGTAACTCATATCCATCGGACTCTTATCTAAATCGGTTGGTTTTTGTTGCGCCCAAATAAAAGGTGTGAAACATAAAGCACAGGCAAGAATAATGATATTTTTCATGGTACTTGTTTTAAATAATCAGTAAAAAAAATTTTATTAAAAGTTTACAGATGCAATAAACAGAATTTTTTAACATCAGGGAAAAAATTGTGATAACATTCGCTTAAAGCAGTATAATGTTCTTCAAATGCGTGAAAAGCGTCTATTCCATTATCTAAATAGATTGCACGACGAGCAACACCACCAAAACTTTTTTCGGCTCCCCATAAAAATCGATAATTGAATAACCAATCTTGCGATTGCATGTAGGGAAACAGTAATTTAAATTTTTCAGGAAAGATGTTTTCATGTTTTTCTAGTTGATGATAAGTTTCAGTGACAAATGTTTTTAATGCTTCATTATTGATAAATTCATGGGTATCGTTTGCTAAGAAATGATCATACACTACATCAATAAAAGCACCGGCATATAAACCCACAGCGGGTTTTAAAAATTGTTTGGCTTGTTTGGTAGCTTCATGTTTATCGGTATACTCATCTATCAATCGATGCAGTGTAATCCCTTTTTGAATAGTGATTGAATAATCATATTTCTTTTTGCCTTTCACAAAATCACTGATCATGTTGCCCACTAAAATATCCTCATTACCAAAAGAGAGATAAGCATGCGCCAAATAATTCATGATATTAATTCGATTGTATAAAACTAATTATATCTTTTAATAATTGTGTATTCAATGGTAGAGAAACATCGTGGTAAGTTTTTAAATTGGTATCCACACAATTCGCTTCGGCATTTTTTAAAACATGTGTCATGCCGTCAACAATATCCAATTTTGCCTTTTTGTTGCCATTGTATAAAGTTTCTGCATCTAATATTTTAACCTGAATATCGCAACTGCCTTGAAGAATAAGTATTGGTTTTTTGATATGACTGATTTCAATAGACGGATTATATTTCATCCAGGAAACCATATAAGGCTGAATACTTGGCCTGAATAACGATATTAAATAAGGCGGAACAGTATCGAGTTTATTTTTTGTTTTCAGCACTTGAAATAATGAATCTGTTTCCTTTCCAATAAGTGGAGATTGTTTGCTTACTTGTTCGGTTATTACTACATCAATTGGTCTGCCGGCACCTGCAATAGAAACATAACCGGATGCATTCGTTCTTTCAGTTGCAATCATTCCAATTAAAGAACCTTCGCTATGCCCCGCAAAAAATATTTTTTTAAAACCGGATGAATCTTTCAAATAATTATAAATGGATACTGCATCATTTACATAATCATCGAAGGTGATATCTTTCTCATTAAAATTTTTGATAGCACTTTTTGCTATACCTCTTTTGTCATATCTGAAACTAGCTATATTATTTTTTGCTAACTCTTCTGCCAGCATTTTATAAGAGTTACAGGTTACACCCAAGCCACTATTTCCATTTCTGTCAGTTGGTCCGGATCCGGCAATAATAATTGCAATCTTTTGATTGGGTGAACTAGATAACAGGGTTCCTTCAATGGCAACGCCTTTAATGTTTATAGAGATTATTTTTTCTGAAGCATTATTTTCTTGGGCAAATAAAAATGTATGACTTAATAATAAAGTAAATAGTGTAATAATTTTTTTCATAAAGATGATTGATGATGTTTTTTAAAATAGATATATGAATAAATAACAGGGATTAATGCAATGATTATTATAATACTGATAAAAATCGGAACAGCAAATTTAGCGGGAGTGATTAACGTAATGATTGTAATAGCGATGCCACCAATAAACCACATTTTGCCACCCAATTGATGCGTGGCACGCCATGTTTCAGCGTCTTCTAATGTCCATGGTGTACGAATACCAAAAAAATAATTAGGTTTAATGTTATGCATCAGATTGCCAAGGTATGCAAAGAATAATCCCATCATTGGCAACATAAATTTATTCAATGTAAAACTTCCTGTGATAGAAGAATTGATGATTAGTAATTGTAATGCAGAAAGAAAAATGACTAATAAAAACGAAACTTTTTTAAAAGTCTCTGCAGAATACCTGGCTGTTTTTTTGGGATCGATCTTTGGCAGAAATGTTATTAAAAAATATACACCAATATTAATTGCAGTGAGCAAACACATCGTCCAGAGTAATTCTTCTTTATTGCCAAACCTATTGGGTTTACCATCCATTCCAAAATGCAATGCTATTGTTTGCGGTAAATTTGAATAGATATGAATAAAATAAAATATTGGCACGAGCCAAATAATGATAGCAGCAATAGTTGCTAAGTTTTTCTTTATCATTTTATTTTTTCTTTTTTTGTGAAAATTGCATCAGCCATTGAACAATTTCATCCATGACTGTTGTGTTGATAGAATAAAAAATAAATTGCCCTTCTTTTACTGCTACTACCAAGTCTGCCTGTTTCAAAAGATCTAAATGATGCGAAATGCTCGGTTTGGAGATATTGAATTGATCGGCAATTTCACCGGCGGTCATATCTTTCTTCTTCAGCATTTCTAAAATACTTCGCCTCGTTGGGTCATTCAGTGCTTTAAATAAGTTGTTCACCGATTTATTATTTATATATTTAGACAAATGTCTAAATAATATTTCTTTTCACCTAATTTTTCTTAATGATTGCCGTTCTTCCGTACCACTGATACCGCTTTTACATTTTAGCAGATTCATTACCTGTTTTAGTTTTTTATTAAGAAATCTTTGCTAACCCTTTACTGTATTGCATTTCAGAAGATGATTAACATTGGTTAACATTTGCAGTAACGCCGTTCATACCAAAGAAACAGGGTAGCGTGTAACTAATCACAATGTGCCACGTCTCTTATACATGTGTTTCTACTTTTGACTTATCAATAAAAAAATAAAACAACAATCTTAAACTTTAAAAATTTCAAATCATGAAAAAAATGTTTCTCGCTGCATTATTAGCAGTAACCATCGGCGCAAGTGCATTTGCAGCACCAGACAAATCAATTAACTATCACATTCGCCATCAATTTTCTATAGCATTTAATGATGCAGAAAATGTAAGTTGGAAAATAGATAGACATTTTGTAAAAGCAAGTTTTGTTCTTGATGGAGAACAAATGGAAGCCTTTTATAATAATGAAGGTGATTTTTTGGGAACCAGCAAAACATTTGCGTTTGATAAACTACCTAAAAAAGCATTGGCAATTATTATGCAGCAATATCCTTATCCACCCTACAAATTGCAGGAATGTATTGAGTTTGTGAA
This sequence comes from uncultured Chitinophagaceae bacterium, assembly GCA_903881425.1. Classification (GTDB taxonomy): domain Bacteria; phylum Bacteroidota; class Bacteroidia; order Chitinophagales; family Chitinophagaceae; genus CAILAF01. The sequence goes on from CAIRTF010000112.1 coordinate 34,435, forward strand.
CGGAGATGGAGATAAAAACTATTTTGTTTCTTTTCAAAAAGAAAATGAAAAATTAGTGTTACAAATTTCTTCTTTCGGAAAAGTAGAATTATTCAAAGGCGATCAAAGAAAATAAGTTGGTTATAGTTTCATTGTAGTTGGCAAAGCCTTGTTATTTTATAACAGGGCTTTTTCATGCAAAAAATTTACTTTTGCCCGTATCAAACCAATTTATATGAACAAAGGACCCATTTCTCAATTTATAGAACATCATTACCGCCATTTTAATGCGGCCGCCTTAATGGATGCTGCTAAAGGTTACGAAACACATTTATTAGAAGGTGGAAAAATGATGGTTACATTAGCCGGTGCCATGAGTACTGCCGAATTAGGTATTTCATTAGCAGAAATGATTCGTCAGGGAAAGATTGATATTATTTCTTGTACAGGCGCCAACTTAGAAGAAGATGTAATGAATTTAGTTGCACACTCTCATTATAAAAGAGTTCCCAACTATCGTGATTTAACACCCCAGGAAGAATGGGATTTATTGGAGAACCATTACAATCGGGTTACTGATACTTGTATTCCTGAAGAAGAAGCATTTCGTCGTTTGCAAAAACATTTGGTAAAACAATGGAAAGATGCTGAAGCAAAAGGGGAAAGATATTTTCCGCATGAATTTTTATATAAAACTGTTTTAAGTAAAGAATTAGAACAGTATTATGAAATTGATCCGAAAGACAGTTGGATTTTAGCTGCAGCAGAAAAAAATATTCCTATCATCGTTCCGGGTTGGGAAGACAGCACTACCGGAAATATTTTCGCGAGTTATGTTATTAAACAAGAGTTAAAAGCAAGCACTGTAAAAAGCGGTATTGAATACATGGTATACTTAACCGAATGGTATCGTGCCAACAGTGGTGGTAAAGGAGTGGGATTTTTTCAAATTGGTGGTGGTATTGCAGGTGATTTTCCTATTTGTGTGGTGCCCATGATGTATCAAGATTTAGAGTGGCACGATGTTCCGTTCTGGAGTTATTTCTGTCAAATTAGCGACAGCACTACATCTTACGGTTCATACAGCGGTGCGGTTCCAAACGAAAAAATCACCTGGGGTAAATTAGATATTCATACACCAAAGTTTATTGTTGAGAGTGATGCAACCATTGTTGCTCCGTTAATGTTCGCATGGATTTTGGGATGGTAGGGTGAATGTGCAGATGAGAAGATGTGCAGATTTGCAAATGAAATGAATAAAAAAAGCGCTGAAATTTTTCAGCGCTTTTTTTATTTGTATATGATAAAAATATTTTCCTTTAATTTTTCAACTATCTCGAATTCGGCATATTCAAAGGAGTATCACGTTTCAACATCTCATCTCTGTTAGCCATTTCCCATGCAGTATAAAATACTAATTGTGCACGTTTTGCCATCAAATCAAAATTAATTTTTTCAACCGTATCGGTTGGTTTATGATAATCTGCTTGTAACATACCATCATAAAAAAATAAAATCGGAACGCCTTTGCGTGCAAAATTATAATGATCACTTCTGTAATAAATTCTGTTTTGATCATTTGGATCATCATATTTATAATCCAGTGTCATTTTAGTGTATTTATTATTCATTGCTTCATTGATCTTAGGCAAATCACTGCTTAATTTATCATGACCTATTACATAAATATAATTCAGTGTGTCAGGTGTTTTGCGTTCTGTATCCACTCTTCCGTCCATATCAGTATTCAAATCAACAGATGTTTTATCTAAAGGATAGATAGGATGTTCTGAATAATATTGAGAACCCCACAAACCCTTTTCTTCACCACTCACAGTCATAAAAACGATTGTACGTCTGGGTTTGTTTCCTTTTTTAGCAGCAGCAGTAAATGCTTCAGCCATTTGCAAAACAGAAGTAGTTCCGCTACCATCATCATCAGCACCATACCAAATAACATCACCGCGTTTTCCTAAATGATCGTAATGACCTGTTAAGAAAACATATTCATCTTTTTTATCTGTACCCGGTAATACACCTAATACATTACTACTTTCTAAATCGCTAGTTGTTTTTGTTGCAGTAATTTTTATTTCAGAAACATAATTTCCTTTAGGCACTTCTTTGAATTGCGCTGAAGACATTTTAAATGTTCTTCCCAATAGTGCAGAAGCAACTTCCTCAGAAACAGTAGCTACTAAAAAAGAAGTGGTATTGGCAGCTTTATTTAAATACATATTTCCTTGTGTTGCGGTAGGTGTTTTTTTAGGAAAATCTTTTGAGACAACTATAAAACCCACAGCACCTTTTGTTCTTGCCGTCATGGCTTTGGTGTTTGCAGAACCGGGTCCGCCAAAACCACGTCTGCCTTGAGGTGCAGCCGGCGCAACATAATTATCAGGTAAGCCATCTAATACAATAACGATCTTTCCTTTTACATCAAGATTTGCATAATCATTGATGTTTTTTGCAGAATCAACTAAACCATACCCTGCAAATACAGCATTACTGAATGACCAATCACCACTCGATAAAGTTTGCAATGAAAAGTTATAATCTTTATCCCATTCAAAAACTTTTCCATTGACTTGTAATTTTTTTGCAGTCAATTCATCCTGATATACAGGATAAGTTTGTTGATAGCTGGTTCCATTGCCGGGTTGTAATCCAAATTTTTTGAATTGTTCTTCAATGTAAGCAGCGGCTTTCTTTTGTCCTGGTGTTGCTGTTTCTCTTCCTTCCATTTCTGCACTTGCCAAAATGGATAATTTTTCTTTTAATCCTTGCGGAGTGATTAAGCTGGCAAATTTTGGTGCAGCTTCTTGTTTTTGTGCAAATGCAGTTATTACTGCAAATGATAAACTAACAAATAATAATCGTTTCATTGTATATATTGATTGAATTATGAACAAGCGATTTTATTAACGCGATTAGCATGGCGACCACCTTCAAATGCAGTGGTCATAAAGTTTTCTATCATTTGTTCTGCTAATGCAAGTGCAACAAATCTTGCAGGAATACAAATAATATTAGCATTGTTGTGTTGGCGAATTAATTTGGCAACATCATTCTCCCAACTTAATCCTGCACGTACTTGCTGATGTTTGTTTGCAGTGATGGCAACACCATTGGCGCTTCCACAAAATAATATTCCAAAAGCTGTTTCATTTTTTTCTACACTTGCTGCAACAGGATGCGCAAAATCCGGATAATCAACAGATGCTAAAGAATAAGTTCCAAAATCTTTTACCAGCAAACCTTTATCAGTAAGCCATTTTTTAATAGCTTCTTTGTATTCAAAGCCGGCATGATCGCTGCCAATGGCAATGGGTTTTGTAGTATCAAATACAATATCCATCAGTAATAATTTGCCCGAATGTAATTAAAGAATGGTAAGTTTAAATGAATAAGTATATGAATGGATTAGTCTTCATCTAATAACGGCAAGGTAATGGTTAAAATAGTTCCCTGATCTTCTTTGCTGTTAATATGAAGTTCACCGCGATTAAATCCAATCAATTGTTTTACCAAATGCAGACCCAATCCCAATCCTTGTTGAGAAAATCGTTTACTGTTGAATTGTTTAAATGCATTGATTTCATCAATATTATTGATATTGAAGCCCGAACCCTGATCTGTGATTTCAAGAATATATTGATGCTCATTTTTGTTTCCTTTTACAGTTACTTTTTGCCCCGCTCTTGAAAACTTAAGCGCATTATCGGTTACTTCTATCATGATCCTCAATAAATAATCAAAACTGATTCCGAGATCAGTCGGGTCATTGAATTCAACAGTCAAATCATCAGCCCGATTATATATTTGATGGGCAATGATGGTTAATTCGTCTTTTATTTTGGTATTCCATGATGCAGATGCCTGACCGCCTGTAAACATCGTTTCTAATTCAGGGTGAACTGCTGCACGCTTTAATTCTTCATACAACATTAAATTAGACAACACATGATTTAAACGAATGGCAGATTTTAAAGTGGAAATCAATAAATCCTGAATTTGCTTTTCATCGAAAGACCTTCTTGCCGTAACCAATAAATTCAATGCGCCAACCATTCCGCTTAAGGGAGTATTGAATTGATGATAATAATTAGCAAAAACAGAAGTATCTAATTCATGTTTTACTTTAGAATATTGAGTGTTAAGTTTTTCGTGACGTTTTAATCTTGCTTCAATGGCACTCATCAATTCCTTTGCTGTAAAGGGTTTACTGATATAATCATCGGCACCCATTTCCATTCCATGACGCAGATCCTGTTTCTCGATCTTGGCAGTTAAAAAAATAAAAGGAACATTTTGTATGTTGGAAGATTTGCGAATTTGCTCTAAAACTTTAAAGCCATCCATCTTAGGCATCATCACATCACACAAAATTAAATTTGGCCGAAAGTCAATAGCTTCTAGTATTCCCTGCTTACCATTTGTTGCAGTTCTGATGTTGAAACCTTTTGCTTCTAATAACTCCTGAATATTCTCTCTGATATTATCTTCATCTTCAATGACGAGTATTTTAATCTTGGGTTGCATTGTTTTCGATCTTGTTTTTTAAAGGTAATGAAATTGTTACGGTTGTTCCTTTATCAACTTCACTCATCACAAAAATTTGTCCGTGATGTTCATCAATAAAATCTTTTACAATAGATAAGCCTAACCCTGTTCCCTGAATATCTGAAGAATTACTGGCACGATAAAAAGGTTGAAATAAATTACTGAGATCTTTTTCGGGAATGCCGATGCCATTATCGGTGATGTGTATATTCACTGTTTCAAATTCAAATTTTATTTTAAACTGAATGTTGCCGGTAGTAGAATATTTATAAGAATTACTGAGAATATTCTCGAGTGAATGATGCAATAGCTTAGGATCGAATTCAACTAATTGTTTTTTTCCTTCAATTGATAAAATAATTTTCCTGTCATTCGGATAACGATTGTTGTATCTGTTCTCTATTAAATTAGTACAGAAATCAACCAGGTCCATTGATTGCGGATGAAAAGGAGTTCTTTTTGCATCGGTACGTCCTAGCAATAAAACATCATTCATTAAATCTTGCAATCGACTAACTTCTGTTTCTATTCTCTTAAAATGTTTATCAAATGGTTTTCTTTTTTCTTCAGAAAAATCTTCCAAATACATATTCATTATTTCAACACCACTTTGTATCACCGTTAAGGGTGTTCGGAATTGATGTGATGCAGTTGCAATAAAAGAAGAACGTAATTCATTCAATTCTCTTTCTTTTTGTAATGCTTTTTCCAGATCGTGCATTAAGCGTTCGCGTTCGGAAGTATCACGCAAAACGCAGAGTAAATATTTTTTGTTTTTGAAAGTATATAATACAGTAGAAAATTCAAACGGAACAAATAATACATCTCCCTTTGTGGGCAATAGTACCGGCTGGCTCGTAGCTTCTGCGGTACTTTTGCTGGCATGTTTTAATAATAAAAAAAATAATCTTCTTTTGGCTAATGGCCAATGACGAAAATTTTGACCTTCCCATTCTTTCTTTTTATATCCCAATACTTCAACCGAATCGTTTACATTTTCTATGATCCCTTTTTCAATATCAATGGTAAAGATAATTTCGCGTAAGCTGTTAAAAATGGTATTTAGTTTCTCGTAATGCAGTCGCAGTTCTGTTTCCGAAAGTGTTGGTGATGGAATGAATGCTTCAATTGACATAAAGCGGAATGTTTATATGACGCTGCTAATTGTAAAGAATAATTGAATGATATTTTATCTCAGCACTTTCATTTTAACCAACTCAATTCTGGTATCACTTACATCTAAAATATCGAATTGATAAGAGCCAATGATGATGCGTTCTTTCGGTGTTGGAATGGTTTCGTGTTCGTTGATAATGTAACCACTTAATGTTTCAGATTCATCTTGCGGAAAATCAAATTCATATTTTTCTCTCAGGTAATCCAATTCCAATCTGCCACTTAAAATATATTCACCATCAGCCAATTGCTTTTCTTCAAATTCTTCTGTATCATATTCATCTTTGATCTCACCAAAAATTTCTTCCAGCAAATCTTCCATTGTTACAATACCTGCAGTGCCACCAAATTCATCTACCACCCAGGCAATGCTTTTTCTTTCTTTGGCAAATCGATTAATCAGATCTGCAGCGCTCATGCTTTCCGGAACAGCTGAAATGGGCAGCAGCATATCTTTTACGGAATTGGGATTTTTAAACAGATCCAATTGATGAATATAGCCTTGTATATCATCGATTGTATCATTGAAAACAACCAGTTTACTTAATTTGGTATTGATGAAATGTTGTTTTACTTCTTCTATCGGTGTGGTTAATTCAACTGCCTCAATCTCGGTTCTTGGCACTAAGCATTGTCGAACTTTTACCATCGGTAAGCTCAAAGCATTTTCAAATAACTCTTTATTCAATTCAGGATTTTCTTCTGTTTGTTCTTTTGTTTGTTGATAGAAATGTTCCAGATCAACATTCGAAAAAACCTCATCCTCGTTTTTCAAGTGCACATTGAATAAATATTTCAATATCCATTGAGAAACAGAGACAAAAAAGTTTGCCAGCGGCTGAAAAATACTGTGAAAGAAATTGGCAACACGTGCAAATGTGGCTAATAATGTATCATTCTTTGCTCTGAAAATGGCTTTTGGAATAAATTCACCCAATACAACAACAACAACTGTAGATAAAAAAGTATCAACCACTAATTTTAAATAATCATTTTGTATTTTCAATGGATTCCATGCAATGCTTTTCAAAAATTCATCGAAGAGCAAGCCATACACCACTAAAAAAATGTTTAATCCCACTAAACAAGTACCAATGAATTTTGCCGGCTCATCAAAAAAGCGACTTAAAATAATACCGCTTGCTTTTCCTTGTTTTTTCTTTAATTCAACACCTAATCTATTAGCACTTACAAAGGCGATTTCATAACCTGCAAAAAAGCCAATGAAAACAAGCGTAATGCCAATCCACAAAAGGGTATATAACTCAGACATATTACGAATGTAATAAAAAGCGTGCACATAAAAATGCCCTGTGGAAACAGGGCATGAAGCCTAAATGCACATGAGAAAATATTAGGCTGAAAATATAGCAACAATATTATCCAATCGTTGTTTATCGCAAATGCATTTATCTAAGTTTTGTTACAATATTTGTGATGAATGGAAAATAGGCAGGATGAAATAATAAAAGAATTAATACTACATCAAATCTAATGTTGGTTTGTTTTGAAGAATCTTTTCAATTTGCTCATTTACCGCAGGCGTTAATAATTTTATTGTATCTAATGCTTCTAAATTTTCAATGAGTTGTTGTTTTTTTGTTGCGCCTAAAATGGCTGTGGTAACATTTTGATTTTGAATACACCAGGCGATGCTTAGTGCAGATAGTTTTACATTTAATTCATTCGCTACAACGCTTAATTTTTTTACTTTATTCAATTTCTCTTCTTGTATCCACCTTTCTTTTAACCAATCAAAACCTTCTACAGCTAAACGAGAATCTGGGGGAATACCATTATTATATTTACCTGTTAAAAAGCCTGCTGCCAAAGGACTCCAGATGGTAGTGCCCATTCCAACGTTTTTAAAAACAGATAAATAATCCTGCTCCATTTTAAAACGCTCGAACATATTGTATTGAGGTTGCTCCATGGCAGGTCCAATTAATTTATACTGATGTGCTACTCTGTGCGCTTCCATTATTTCTGCAGCACTCCACATACTTGTTCCCCAATATAAAATCTTTCCTTGTTGAATTAAAGTATTCATTGTCCAAACCACTTCTTCAATAGGAACAGCTGTATCAGGTCTGTGGCAAAAAAATAAATCTAAATAATCAACTTGTAAACGTTGCAATGCTTCGTGGCAGGCTTCGGTTAAATGTTTTCTGCTTAATCCTGTTTGATTGGGTTTATTATTTTTTCCTCTCCAACCAAAAAATGCTTTTGATGAAATAACATACGATGTACGGTCCCATTTTTTTTTCTTCAAAACTCTGCCCATCATTTTTTCGCTTTCGCCCAATGCATACACTTCGGCGTTGTCAAAAAAATTAATGCCATTATCGTAAGCAATGCCCATTAATTCATCTGCAATGCCATCGTTAATTTGTTTGTGAAAAGTAACCCAGCTACCAAAGCTTAACACGCTTAATTGTAAACCGGTATGGCCCATTCTTCTGTATTCCATAAAACTATTTTGAATGATAAAGGTATAACTGTTGAGCGAAAGAAATGTTTAATAACTGCTGTCTTTTACATTGATAAAACTTTCAAAGCCGTTATAAATTTTGCCAACACTTTTAAAAGTTACATTCTTGAAATTTTGATCTGAGAGCATTCCATCTTTGGCAAATATCTTTTGTTGCGGATCGTGCTGACGCATCACAACAGGTTTATCTGTGTAGAACTGTTCTTTATCCTGATCCCAATACAATTCATTACACCATAATGTATCTTTTCTTATATTAAATATGATGACACTATCGCGAAGAAAAATTTTGTTGCTATTTTCTAAATATCGTCCATACTTGGCAAATAACTGACTTTCTACTTGCAAAGTGCTATCATAAAAATCTACATGCAATGTTTTTGGAAATTCAATTTTTGCCGAATCGAATTGATAACGCAACATTAATGGTGCTGTTAGTTTTGCACGCATTTTTCCGGCATGACTTAAAAAACTTTCAATCTTGGTTCCCTGATCTACACCTAATTTTTTTTCCTGCAATTCTTTTACCCTTTTAATATCATTTTCACAAGAAGCCATCATTAATACAACCATTACAAATGGAAGTATTAATCTTTTTGCAGTCAATAAATGAAGTGTTTTTTTCAAAGCGTTACAAATATCCGTCAAACAAAACAATTAAAGAACTAAGGATTGTTAAATTCACTGATGGCATATAAACCTTTATATAAAAGATTTTCGTCTGCAGTAATCTTATTCTTGATGTAAGGAATAAAAAATTCCCAGTCACCACCCGTGACGGTTACTTTAAGTTTTTCATATTTTTCCTGATAAGCTTCAATAATACCATCAATCTCTTTTGCCATTCCCAAAATAACACCGCTTAATAAATTGGTTTTGGTATCATATCCAACCAAAGGAAATAAATGTTCTGCTTTAATCATTGGCAACAAAGCTGTTTGTTCGTGCATGGCACGAAAGCGCATATTCATTCCGGGTGAAATACTGCCGCCTAAAAATTGATGTTGGTTATTGATAAAATTATACGTGATGCAAGTGCCTAATCCGATAGATAAATTATGTTGATTGGGGAATAAGTGAACAGCTCCAGCACAGATCGCTAATCGGTCTGCACCAATGGTTTCAGGCTTTCCAACGGGAGTAGTGAAGGGTAATTTGCTTTGATGATTTAATTTATGAAAAGAAGTATTGTCTGATAGAAATTGTTCGATAGCTACATCATGATTAATAACAGAAGATAAGATTGTTTTATCAGGATGATATTGTTCAATAATTGTTTTGATGGTAGATGTAGTGGCATCGAGTAAAACAATTACTTCTTTAAAATTTCCATCAATAAATATGGCACATTTTAAACGCGTATTTCCAAAATCTAAACAAAGTGTTGTAATCATGTAACGGAGGTTTTACAAATCAAAATTAAAGCCTTTCAATTCTCTGAAGTGGCCATTTAATTTAATTTTTTCTTTTAAACTCTCAATACCCGTAATCATTGGTATTGCTTTTTTTAAATGTCGCTTTAAATATTCTAAACGTTGACTTTCTCTTGTAAGCAATAACAATTCATATTCTTCATCTAAAGACAAACCGGTATGATGGGCAACATCGTAACTAATTAATTGTTCGTCGGGCTTCTTAAAATCTTTTGAAACATTAAGCAGCAAATGCAAATTTCTAATGTTTTTTAAAACATTTCGCATCATTACCGTGTGCTTAGAAAAATCGTTTAGAGGGTAATCAACAATTGCACCACTGTATAATTTTTCAGGGATTTCTTTTACAATTTCCAATGTTCTAAAAATTTGAAGTCCGGTGGTTTTAATGTCCATTTTGTCATCGTCGTAAGTTTTTACAATTTCTGTAATGGCTACGAGGCAACCCATTTCAGCGATTCCTTTCTCTAAAACAACGGGAATGCCAAAAGGTTTTTTATCCTTAAAACAATCGTTGATGAGTTGTTTGTAACGAGGCTCAAATATATGCAGGTTAAGCTTTTCGCCGGGATAAACAACAGTGTTTAACGGAAATATAGGAATGAAGTTGATCATGTATTTTATGTATGAATAAAGCTGCAAGAAAATGAAATTTTAAGTAGTAGAAAATTTTCTGTTCTTTGCATACAATTAGAAAGTATGAAAATATCTGGATTCACAATTATAAAAAATGCGGTGATTAACGATTATCCGATTGTTGAAGCCATAACTTCTATTTTGCCTGTTATAGATGAAATGATTGTGAGTGTGGGTGATTGTGAAGATGAAACCAGAAAACTAATTGAATCCATTCCTTCAGATAAAATAAAAATAGTTGATTCTGTTTGGGATCCTGCATTGCGTGAAGGTGGACGAGTATTGGCTGTTGAAACTGATAAAGCTTTTGCACATATTTCACCGGATAGCGATTGGGCTTTTTATATTCAGGCAGATGAAGTGGTACACGAGCAATATCATGCAACGATTAAAGCAGAGGCTGAAAAATATTTGAATGATAAAAAAGTAGATGGATTACTTTTTAAGTACACACATTTTTACGGCAGTTACGATTATGTTGGCGATAGCAGAAAATGGTATCACAGAGAAATTCGTTTGATACGAAATGATAAAAATATTCAATCATACAGAGATGCACAAGGCTTTAGAAAGAACAATAAAAAGCTGCACGTAAAATTAATTGATGCATATATCTATCATTATGGTTGGGTTAAAAATCCTGCCAAGATGAAAGAAAAAATAAAAAACTTGCACAAGCTTTGGCATGATGATCGTTCGTCTGAATTAATGGCAGCTTTATTTGATTACAATGATTTTGATTCGATTGATAAGTTTACCGGAACGCATCCATCGGTTATGTACAAAAGAATTGAAGCACAAAATTGGAATACTGAACTGGATGTAACACAAAAGAAAATGTCTTTGAAAAAACAGTTTTTGTATTGGTTCGAAAAGCAAACAGGAATTCGTTTGTTTGATTATAAAAATTATAAGATTATTTAATTGCGGATATGAAATTATCTGTTGTCATCATAACGTTTAATGAAGAAAGAAATATTCAACGATGCCTTGAAAGTGTTAAGGAGATTGCTGATGAGATAATCGTTGTAGATTCTTTGTCAACTGATAAAACCGAAGAAATTTGTTCTCAATATGCTGTACAATTTATTAAGCAAAGTTTTCTGGGATATATTGAGCAGAAGAATTTTGCATTGAATAAAGCTTCGTCTGAATATGTTCTATGTTTAGATGCAGATGAGGCATTAAGTGAAGTGTTGAAAAAAAATATATTGAAAGAAAAAGGAAATGGTTTTTTGAAGGATGGATATATCATGAACCGATGCACTTCTTTCTGCGGAAAATTTATTAAACACGGCTCTTGGTATCCCGATTCAAAATTGCGATTATTTGATTTGCAAAAAGGGAAATGGGGTGGTATTAATCCACACGATAAAATTGAAATTCAAGAAGGTTCATCAATTGAACATTTGAAAGGAGATATTTTGCATTATAGTTATTATAGTTTGGAAGAAGTAATTACGCAAAATAATAAGTTCACTACAATTCAGGCGCAGGCTATGTTTCAACGAAATAAAAAAGCGCCATTTTATAAATTATTTCTCAATCCTTTAATTGCATTTGTAAGCGGCTATATTTTTAAATTAGGTTTTTTTGATGGAGCAGATGGGCTTTTTATTGCATCATCTGTAGCTTATCAAACCATGGTTAAATATGCTAAACTGAGGAAACTGTATCGCTCGTAGATTTCGTTTGCAATTTTAAATAGTATGCCAAACTTATGGCTAAAACAAATATTACTAATCCATATTGCGTTTCTAAACA
>CAIRTF010000113.1 GCA_903881425.1 uncultured Chitinophagaceae bacterium
CATCAAAAAATTATTTGTACGATGTATTGAAGAAAGAAGGATACGATTATATTCCATCCTCTGCTAATTTTGTTATGTTCCCGATAAAAATAGATGCAGAAAAATTTGTGGCAGAAATGATGAAACGCGGTGTGGGTGTGCGTCCTTGGAAATTTAATAATAAACAATGGTGCAGAGTAAGTATCGGCAGAATGGATGAGATGGAAGCATTTGCAACTGCTTTTAAAGAAATTTCTTAATCATAAAATAAACCAATAGTGAAACTTTTCTTTTTAGCTTTTGCATTAACAGTCAGTAGTATAATTATTGCGCAGGAAAAACCAACCGGCAGAGCAATCACTGCAGAAGAATATAATAAAGCAAAAACATTTTCTGTAAATGATCTGGATAAAGACACGTATATAAAATTTGAAAATACTTATATACTTGATCGTTATGAAGCACGCAAACCATATTTTATAATTGGGGATGATGGATTGAAAAAAAGAATTGATCTGTATAAATTTTTATTAAAAGATGGTATGCAGGAATTGGGAACGATAATCTTTTACAGCAATGAAAAAGGGAAATTGTATAAAGTTTGTCTGCCTAATTTTAAAGCTGATGGAAAAATATGGGAACAATATTTTACAGACATTCATGCAATTGATAAAGAAGAACCCAATTTTGTGTTGAAGCTTTCGTATGTATTATCAAAAGAATTAGGTTTTCAATTATACAAAGCTGCAAATGCAGGAAAAGATCTGTCAAAAGAAGCCGGTACTTATGGCAGTGATATTTGTTTTCCCGGAAATATGCAGGTGGCCATGGCAGATGGTTCTGCAAAAATGTTAAGCGACATTAAACCAGGTGATCAGGTAATCACTGTTGATGCGATTACTAAAACATCCGCAACAACTGTTGTAAAGGCATTGGCAGAACATGAAGCAAAAAATTATGCACTTACTCAAATAGTATTATTATCGGTTAATGAAACAAAAACTGCTACTGCTGTTACTATTCAATTAAGTTCGAAGGAATTGACAGTTACACCCAATCATCCCGTACTTACAAAAAGCGGCGAAAAGCAGGCAGGACAGGTAAAAGAAAATGATATTATTTTATGCAAGGAACAAAATGGTTCTTGTGTTGAATACAAAGTATTTAATGTAACGGAGATAAAAGGCGCTTTGCAAAAAGTATATAATATAGAAGCAGAAAGCGGTGATACTTTTATGATAAACGATGTAATGGTGAAACAAAAGAACAGTAAACAATAATTACCGGAGTAGTTATCTGGATATTTAAAACGATGATATTGATTCGGTTTTAAAATCTAATATTATATTAGAGCATCTTAAACAATAAAGTATGTACGAAGGATTATTGGGATTGCACAGTTTGTTTCGTTGGGTAATATTGATTTTTTTAATTATCAATATTGCAAGGGGCTTGGTAGAAGCTGATGCGCCGTATTCGGAAGATGATAAAAAATGGTCAACCCGTTTGATGATTGCAGGTCACTTTAATTTATTGATTGGATTATTTCAATATTTTTTTGGTCCGAAAGGCTTTGTCTATTTTGACACTTATACGATTGATATGATTATGAAAGATAGTGTAATGCGTTTTTGGGCAGTAGAACATATCAGCGGAATGATATTGGCAGTGATATTGATTACCATTGGCCGTAGTGTGTACAAAAAAGATATCAGCGATC